>NZ_LVCT01000562.1:0-20702 GCF_001647205.1 Rhodococcus sp. EPR-134 | reverse complement strand
TGTACCTCTGGGCGTCGTTCCGAAGTCGTTGTCTTGCCGAGTTCGAGGCTGCTGCCGAGCGCCAGACGGTCAGTTTGCTTCTCGACGATTTCGAGGGTGGGTCACGCGACTGGCTGTGGGAAGTCGACACCACCGGGACGTTGTCGCACACCTCCGCTCGGCTGTCGCAGATCTCGGGAGTTCCCGTCTCCGACCTGCGAACCCTGTCGCTGCGCGGATTGTTGGATCGGCTCGACGTGGGTTCGACGAAGAGTGGCCGAGCCGCGGTCCAGGTCATCGGAGATCACCTCGACCGCCTCATGCCGTTTCGAGAGGTCGTCATTCCCGTTCGTGTCGACGGCGTCGACCGATGGTGGTCTCTGTCGGGTCATCCCAGGCTATCCGAGGCCACGGAGTTCGTGGGTTGGCGAGGCGTGGGCTCGGACATCACCGAGAAGTACAACTACGAGCGGCGAATTCTGTGGCTTGCTGCAACCGACGGACTGACCGGGCTCCCGAATCGCCGGACGTTCGGCTCGGAGCTGTCCGACGCGCTCGGGACCGTCCGAACCGGCGAGGAAGTCCTTGTCGGAATCCTCGACCTGGACAATTTCAAGTCGGTGAACGACACGTTAGGGCACCCTGTCGGTGACAAATTGTTGATTTCCGTTGCTGCACGGCTCAATCGGGTGGTCGACGGCGCCATGTGTGCGCGAATCGGTGGTGACGAATTCGGCGTCGTCTTGCGGGGAACAGGGGACGGCGGAGAGGTGTTCGCTCGCTATCTGGATGCATTGCGTGAGCCGTTTTACGTGCGGGGGAATCGCATCGAGGTTCGTGCATCGATCGGCTATGCCGGCGCACCCGCAGATTCCGAAGATGCGGACACGCTTGTCATGTCCGCCGACCTGGCGCTGTATGCGGCAAAATCCGCCGGCAAGAACCGGGTAGGAAGATACTCACCGGTGCTGCGGGCGCGGGCCAGGGAGCGGGCATCGGCCCTGCAAGAACTTGGGCTTGCGATCGAGTCTCGGCAGTTCGAGCTGTACTACCAACCGCAGGTTCGTGCGGACACCGGCCGCGTCGAGGGTTTCGAGGCACTGCTTCGCTGGAATCACCCGGTGCGGGGCGTGCTTGCACCGCACATTTTCATCGATGTCGCGGAGGAGACCGGCCTGATAGTCCCTCTGGGGCTTCAGGTACTGAACATGGCGTGCGCCGAAGCCGCGACGTGGCCCGACGACACTTACGTGACGGTGAACGTCTCTCCGGTGCAACTGATGTCGTCCGGGTTCGGATCGGCCGTGAACGATGCGCTGGAGGCAAGCGGTCTTTCCGGCAAACGGCTTCAGCTGGAAATCACAGAGACGGGAGCAGTGGAGGAGCTTGCCGTCGCCGAGTTGGATCGCCTGCGTGCCACCGGAATTGCGATTGCCCTGGACGACTTCGGAACCGGCTATTCGTCTTTCGAGAGTTTGAAGAAACTGCCGTTGGACATCCTCAAGATCGACCGGTCGTTCATCACCGAACTGAGCGAGGGTGATTCGGCAGTTGTCACTTCGGTGGCCGAGGTGGCGAAGGCGCTCGGTATGCAGTCATTGGCGGAAGGCGTGGAGACGGCCGACCAGCTGAGGCTCTTGCTTACCGCCGGTTGCGAATTGGTTCAGGGTTACTACATCAGCCGACCGATGCCGGCGAAGGAAGTAGCCGAGTACCTCAGCGCAACTGCCCACTCCAACGGTGGGTATTTTCATTCGTTCTGACAACTGTGCGCCTTTATTAACCGCGGGCGGTTAATAAAGGCGCACAGCAGGGAGGTTAGCGCGGCGCCATGCGCAGTGCGCCGTCCATGCGGATGGTCTCGCCGTTGAGGTAGTCGTGCTCGACGATCATCTGCGCGAGCTGCGCGTACTCGGACGGCTGGCCCAGGCGCGACGGGAACGGAACGCCGGCCTCGAGGCCCTTGCGGTACTCGTCGGTGACGCCTGCGAGCATCGGGGTGTCGATGATGCCGGGAGCGATCGTGTTGACGCGGATGCCGAACTGCGCAAGGTCACGGGCAGCCGGAACCGTCATGCCGTGCACGCCGCCCTTGGAGGCGGAGTACGCGATCTGGCCGATCTGGCCTTCGAAGGCAGCAACGGAAGCGGTGTTGATGACGACGCCGCGCTGGCCCGACTCGTCGACGGCCTCGGTCTTGGCGATGGCGTCGGCGGCCAGGCGCATGACGTTGAAGGTGCCGAGCAGGTTGACGGTGATGACCGTGCGGAACAGCTCGAGGTCGTGCGGACCCTTCTTGGACAGGATGCGTCCGGCCCAGCCGACACCGGCACAGTTGACGACGATGCGCAGCGGGGAGCCCGACTCGACGATCTGGTTGATCGCTGCTTCGACCTCTTCGCCGCTGGTCACGTCGGTGGGGATGAGGGTGACGCCGGCGGGGACGTTGTCGCCTGCGCGCTCGATCGACGCGGGCAGATCCAGGCCGAAGACGGTAGCGCCGGCGTCGGCGAGGCGCTTGGCTGTTGCGGCGCCGAGGCCTGATGCCGCTCCGGTGACCAGTGCTGCGGTTCCCTTGATTTCCACTTCGTGTGCTCCTCGAGTTAGCGATCGGTAAGGCGGTGGTACGTGTCGAGAACCATAACGCGAGGGTGTATGTGAGGGCGAACGCGCGAGACCCGCGTAGGGCTGGGTACCTTGGACGCGAGGTCTGAGAGCAAAGCACCGGACGAGAGGGGACCTGCGTGAGCAAGGCGCCTGTGCGTCCCGCCGCTTCTGTCGAGAATTTCGAGCGGTTGCAGCGCGACCCGCTCTTCGAAGATCTTGCCGAGCTGATTGCCGAGGTTCTCTCCTACGCGTTCGACGCTCCGGCCGCCGTCGAGATCGAACAGTGGACGATCAGTTGCCTGCCGTCGACCAACCGATCCGCGGAGCGCCATCGCTTGTTCACGCTCAATATCGGTCCGATGGAGATTCTGAGCGTCGAGTGCCATCTGGTCGGCGGTAAGGCGATCGAGCACGTCATGTCCGTGTACGTATCCAGTTCGGCACTGGAATCGCGAACCGGCTGCAGCATCGAAGAACTCGATGCCAAGCACGATCTGGTCGCCATCAGACGCACCGAGTTGGCGTCCGCCGACGGCGACGGGACCGTGATCGACTGCAGTCTCGAGGACTCGGATGCGTTGGAACAGTTCGCCCAGCTGCCCGTCGACGTGACGACGGTTCGTCCGCTCGCGGAGCATCTTGTTGCCAAGGGCAAGGGCCCATTTCGGCAGTATCACAACGCCGGGTTCGCCAAATATGTACTGGAAAGGTCGCTCGACCATGGTTGATCAGTTGCCCATCCGACTCCCGCGTGTGCTGCGAGACGGGGACGATGACGGCGCGGTCGACGTGCTGCAGGAATATTTCACGAGGCCGCTCCGAAAGACCGGTTATCTCCGAACCGGTGCGTTGTGGGATTCCTGGGATCCCAGTGGCAATCGCGATCATGATGTGAACATCTTCACCGCGGAAGATCTTGTTGCGGTGACTCTTCTGTCGGTTCAGGTTCCGGCGCAAGGAGCCTTCTTCCTGCTCGGGGAGAACAATGCCGAACTGAACCGACTCCTGGCGGACGTAGGCCCGGATCGCGATCTGTCGAACGAACCCGATCCCTTCACTCCGGAATCCCCGGTGTGGCGGTTGGAGACGGCGCTTCGAGAGATTCACGGCGTCGGGCGAACCATGGCGTCCAAACTGATCGCGCGCAAGCGTCCGCGACTCTTCCCGATCTACGACGACGTCATCGGGCGGGAGTTGGGAACGAAGTCGGCCCACCTGGAACCCATTCGCGTAGCCATGCGGGAAGACGAGTTGCAGAGTCGACTCCTCGATCTACGTGCACGAGCAGGTCTCGACGAATCCGTTCCGGTCATCAGGGTGTTGGACGTGCTGGCGTGGATGCAGGGTAAGGGATACAAACCGGCACTCTAGCTTTCTTGTCGGTGGGTGGGTTTATTGTCGAATGTATGTTCGATAAGGGATTGACGAGCGGTGTGGGGACATCCGTCGATGACGGCTGTCCTGTCGTCGACCCACTCGTGTTGCCGGACATGCTCTTTGCGACGGCGCAGAGCGAGAACATGCTTGCCGCGCAAAAGGTGCTCGGTGCATCCATGTTGTCGGAGTCGAGATTCAACGCCGAACTCGACGTGTCCGGTGATGTCGACAAGGCGTGGCGGATCGCATGCAACGAGATCGCGGTCATGCTCACGTGCTCGCGTCGTACTGCCGAAGTCCACATCGAGATCGGTGATGCCCTACGGGAGTTCCTTCCGCTCACCAAGCTCGCCTTCGCTGCCGGCGAGCTGGACTATGCGCGTGTGCGCAAGATTGTCGACGGACTCACCGGGGTCGACCCCGAGGCGATCGCAGCACTCGAGCGCCGGGTACTTGCCTCGGCGCACCGTCTTCCGCCCGGGCAACTGGAGCGCGACATCGAGCGCCAGCTCTTTGCCTACGATCCGGATGCTGCCGCCGAACGTCGCCGGAAGATGCTGGAACACCGCGATGTTCGCACGCGAGCAGACCGTCACGGACTCGCCCAGTTGCAGGCAACACTCAGCGCGACCGAGGCCGTCGAAGCGCTTGGCCTGATCAACGAGGCCGCCGGAAGCGTCTGCAACCACGATCCACGAAATGTCTCGACCCGTAGGGCCGACGCACTGGTCGCTCTGCTGCACGGCGAACAGGGGCTGACTTGTCAGTGTGGCAGCGAAACGTGCGAGGCAGCATCCACAGCAGCTCGATCGACTGCATCCTCACGTCGGAAGCCGTTGTTGCACATCGTGTGTGATCTGGCGACGCTCCTCGGATTGACGTCAGATCCCGCGAGCATCGACGGATACGGGCCGATCGATCCTGATTTTGCTCGCGAGCTCGCCGCTGATTCCACCTGGCAGGCCTTGTTCGTCGATTTCCGCGCCCAGGCCGCGGGGAACCGACCGCGTCGGCAGCATGCTCCGACTGTCCTGCCGCTTGTCACCCGACGTGATCGCCCAAGTCGCGAACCGAACGGCTGCGGGGATCGGATTCGGGCGATGCAACGGTTGGTCGCGCGATCCCCGGACATCGTTCGAAGATCGGATGGGCATGGCACCCAACCCGATCCGCCTCCCGGCGCGCTGACCTATGCTCCGGGAGCGGCTCTGGCCGCATTGGTGCGGGCCGTCGACGGTCACTGCCGGTTCCCTGGTTGTTCGGTGCCCGCGAACAGGTGCCAACTCGACCACATCACCGAGTTCGATCCTTCCGATCCGAGACGCGGTGGGTGGACCATTGCGAGCAACCTCCAATGCCTGTGTCGTCATCACCATCAGGTGAAGACATACAGGTTGTGGACGCCGGTGATGCTGGAGGACCGTGCCATTCACTGGACCGATAAAACCAGCGGGTTGACGGCTGTCACGGTTCCGGAGAGGCACTGACTTCGAAGATGTTTCCAGACCGTCTTCTTCGTCCCACTGCTCACCGACTTCGTTGAAACGGTACTGGCTGATCAGATTTCGTGATGCGATGTTGTCCGGACTGATGGTCGCTCGAACGGTGTGTACTTCGGATTCGCGACTCGCGACGTCGAGAAGTATCTCGAGGGCGGCCCGAGCGTATCCCTGGCGCCGGAACGCCGGGTCGATGCGATATCCGACCTCCACTGTCCCGCGCGCATCGGGGCGACCGTGGAATCCGGCCAACCCCACCGGCGTCGAGGTGCGGGCATCGACTGCGATGCGGGTGATCCACGCGCTGTCGAGGGGATTCTCTGCTATCTGCTTGCTACGGTAGCGCCACAAGCCCTGGCATTCTTCGCCGAGGAGATACGGGGTCAGGAGGTCGGGTGCGAGTTCCATTGCAAGATTAGCGTTGTCTTCACCAAGTGCGTGGAGGGCGAGTGATGGAACCTGGACCAGTTGAAGTCCACGTCCGCCGAGTGTCCAGGGTAGTTCGGTGACTGTCACAGGTCGGCGATCGGAGTCGACAGCGTTATGTCGACACCGATGCTCCGGAGATTGCCGTCGAGGACTTGCCAGATGGAGCGTTCGAGGAATTCGGCCAATTCCGCACTGGTCACATCGGAACCCGGCTGGCTGAGCCAACGGTTGACGCTGACGTCGACCAATCCGATGACGCCGAAAGCCAAGGGCTCAGCCATCTTCGACGGTTTGCCACGGCTGGTGAGGATCGTGCCCAACAAATTTCCCAATTGGACGGCGATGGCCGTCTTGGTTCCGGTTACCACTTTCGAACCGGTGGCCCGCGTACTCGGCGAGCCCTTGCCTAAAAAGTGGTGCAGTCGTGGATATTTCACAATCCACTGGAGGTAGGTCTCGACGGCCCGTGAGATGGCCTCGCCGACGGTGCCTTGTGGCGTGAGGGTGGGGGTCAGGTCGGTCATCATCATCTCGAGGATGCGGACTCGCAGCTGCTCGTCGAGGTCGGCTCGATCCTTGAAGATCCGGTAGACAACGGAACGGGGGACGTCGGCGCGCTCGGCGATCTGCTGGACGCCGACGTCGGCGCCACCTTCGTTGACTGCATCGAGTGCTGCGTCGAGGATCCGCGCTTTGCGCTGTTCCTTGTGATCATTCCAGCGAGTGCTGCGCCCGTCGGGCTGCGCCGACTCGGCTGTTTTTGTCATAAATCGAACGATACTCACCCCGCCATTGACTGGACAAGATGTCTCACATACTTTGGTGGGACAGCGTGTCACACACAGATACCGTTCTCTTCAGGAGTGGCAATGAGTAACAGGGTTTTTGTCGTCGGCGTCGGCATGACGAAGTTCGAGAAGCCGGGAGCCCGCGAGTGGGACTACCCCGACATGGCACGCGAGTCGGGTACCAAGGCGCTCGAAGACGCGGGTATCGACTACACCGAGGTCGAGCAGGCATACGTCGGCTACGTCTACGGCGAGTCCACCGCAGGTCAGCGCGCTGTCTACGAGCTCGGTCTGACAGGTATCCCCATCGTCAACGTGAACAACAACTGTTCGACGGGATCGACCGCGCTCTACCTCGCCACGCAGGCGGTCAAGAGTGGTCAAGCCGACTGCGCACTCGCGCTGGGCTTCGAGAAGATGCAGTCCGGGTCCCTCGGATCCACCTACGACGACCGTGAACAGCCCCTCATGCGGCACCTCCTCGCTCTCGCCGAGCTGCAGGAGTTCGCGATGCCGCCGGCTCCGTACATGTTCGGCGCCGCGGGCGTCGAGCACATGGAACGCTTCGGAACCACTGCCGAGCAGTTCGCGAAGATCGCCGTCAAGAACCACAAGCACTCACTGAACAACCCGTACGCGCAGTTCCAGGACGAGTACACCCTCGAGCAGATCCTCGAAGCACGCCAGATTCACGGGCCGCTCACCAAGCTCCAGTGCTCGCCCACCTCGGACGGATCCGGCGCGGCGATCATCGCCAGCGAAGCATTCGTCGAAAAGCACGGGCTCGCTGCTCAGGCGATCGAGATCGTCGGACAGGCCATGGTCACCGACATGAACAGCACTTTCGAGGACAAGAGCGCCATCAGCCTCGTCGGCGCGGACATGACCCGCAAGGCCGCCGAGAAGGTATACGCCCAGGCCGGGATCACCGCCGACGACGTCGACGTCATCGAACTCCACGACTGCTTCTCCACCAACGAGTTGCTGACCTACGAGGCACTTGGACTGTGCGCCGAAGGTGACGGCGGCAAGCTCGTCGACGCCGACGACACCACCTACGGCGGACGCTGGGTGGTCAACCCGTCCGGCGGCCTCATCTCGAAGGGCCACCCCCTCGGAGCAACAGGCCTCGCGCAGTGCGCCGAACTCACCTGGCAGCTCCGCGGAACCGCGGACAAGCGTCAGGTCGACGGCGCGAAGGTCGCCCTCCAGCACAACATCGGACTCGGCGGTGCAGTTGTCGTGACCGCATACAAGCCCTACGCACGCTGAATCACACCCTCAACCCGCCAGCTACCCACTAGGAGTTTCATCATGGCTTCCGTTTCCGTCTCCGCCGTACTGCCCGCATCCCCCGAGAAGACCTGGGATGCGCTCTCCGATCTGTCTCGCTGGGAAGAGTGGCTCACCATTCACCAGGGCTGGAAGAGTGAACTCCCCACCGAGGTCGCGTTGGGCGCCAAGTTCACCGAGGTCGTCTCCGTGATGGGTATGGCCAACAAGATCGAGTGGACCGTCGAAGAGGTCGAGGTTCCGAAGATGGTCAAGATTGCCGGTACCGGAATGGCCGGCGTCACCGTCGAATTCATCCTCTCGGTCGAGGCCGACGGTGCGGGTTCGAAGGCAACCGTCGACGCCAGCTTCAAGGGCACCATGATCGTCGGGCCGATCGGCAAGGCAGTTGCCAAGAACGCCAAGGCTGATCTCGAGGCCTCGCTGGCCAAGTTCGCCGAGCTGGTCGGGTAACGGCTCGATGACGACACCGAAGACCAACGCGGTCGAATTCGATACGTCCGGGCTGGACGTATGGACCGATCCGGAGCACTTCGAGGTGACAGCCGAGCGCATCGCCGAATATGCCGCTGCCACAAACGACCCCATCGAGCGACACCTGAAAGGCGAGATCGCTCCGCCGGTCTTCGCGGTGGTACCCGTCTTCATGTCGATGGCACCCGCTGCGCTGTCGGTGGCGCCGGTCGAACTGCTGATGAAGCTCGTTCACGGTGAGCAGGACTTCCTGTTCCACCGTCCGATCTACCCCGGTGACCACCTTGTCGCTCGTGCCAAGCCCATCGGATTCGAGGGCCGGGACAACGGATCCACCGTCGTCATCTACGTCGAAACCAAAACCGACAAGGGTGAATTGGTCAACGAGCAGTGGATGACGGCCTTCTTCCGCAAGGTCGACGCGGGCCCCGGACTTGGCGAGAAGGCTCCCGAACACCGATTCGACGCCGCTCTTCGCGCTGGTAGACCCGCCGCGGTGGTGAACCAGCACATCGACGAGGACCAGACATTCCGGTACTCACCGGCTTCCGGCGATCCGATGCCGATTCACCTCGACGAGGAGATCGCTCGGATGTCCGGTCTCCCCGGAATCATCAACCATGGACTGTGCACGATGGCGTTCACGTCGTGGGGAGCCCTGACCGAACTGGCAGGCGGCGAGACCGAGCGGTTGCGCCGTCTCGCAGTGCGATTCGCGAAACCCGTACTCCCGACACAGGACATCGAGACGGTGTTCTACAAGTCGGGTTCGGCAGACGGAGCCACGTCGTACTCGTACGAAACCAGCGCGGTCGGCGACCTCGTGATCAAGGACGGCCTGGCGGTCATCGCCGACAAATGAGTCTTCATGTCCGACAACTGAACTGATGGGAATCTGAACTGATGGGAAGTCTCGACGGTCGCGTAGCGATCATCACCGGAGCAGGACGCGGCATCGGCCGTGAGCATGCGCTGCTCTTCGCTCGTGAGGGTGCGAACGTCGTGGTCAACGATCTCGGCGGAGCAAACGACGGTTCCGGTGCAGATGCCGGCCCCGCGCAGCAGGTAGTCGACGAGATCGTCGCTGCAGGCGGCAAGGCCGTTGCCAACACCGACAACATCGCCACCTGGGACGGCGCCGAGGGCCTCGTCAAGCAGGCCGTCAGCGAGTTCGGCCGACTCGACGTCCTGGTCAACAACGCCGGCATTCTTCGTGACGCCTTCATCGCCGGTATGGACGAGAGCCAGTGGGACGCAGTCATTGCCGTGCACCTCAAAGGGCACGCCGCGACACTGCACCACGCGGCCGCATACTGGAAGGACCAGAGCAAGGCAGGCGAGACCGTCAACGCTTCGGTCATCAACACCGCTTCGGCTTCGGGTACCTTCATGCCCAATGCGGGCCAGGGCAACTACGGCGCCGCCAAGGCGGGCATCGCAGCTCTGACTCTGGTGGCCGCTGACGAGCTCGATCGATACGGCGTGCGCGTCAACGCAATTGCGCCGATCGCGCGCACTCGACTGACGCTGGCGACACCCGGTATGGGTGCGCTTTTCGCGGCCGAGGTCCCCGAGGGTGAGTTCGACGCGTTTGCGCCGTCCAACATCTCGCCGCTCGTGGCCTATCTCGCGGCGGCGGACTGCAAGCTCACCGGCAAGGTGTATGCCGTTCAGGGTGGGGCCATCACGGAACTCGCCGGCTGGCACGGTGTGAACACCATCGAGAGCGAGGGTCCCTGGACCACCGCCGACCTCGCAGAACGACTGTAAGCGCATGGCACGCAACGCATACGAACTCGGTCTCGGGCTGAGTGAGGAGCACACCGCGCTTGCAGATTCGGTGCGCTCCTTCGCCGAGCGCACCATCACCACCGAGCAGGTGCGCGCGGCCGTGGAGTCACGGACCGAGGACAAGTTCCCCCAGTTCTGGACGGCACTCGTCGGGCAGGACCTTCTCGGGCTCGCGGTTCCGGCAGAGCAAGGTGGTCACGGCGCCGGCCTGCTGACCCTGGCGGTGGCACTGGAAGCATTGGGCCGCACAGTCTCTCCCGGCCCGTTCGTTCCGACGGTATTGGCAAGTGCCGTTCTCGGTGTCGCCGATTCCAAGGCGGGACCCGAGTTCCTGCCCGGTCTGATCGACGGAAGTCGTACGGCAGCAGTCGCCTTGGGTGCACCGTTGGCGGCCGAGTCGTCGGACGGTGGGTACAAGATCACGGGCGCACTCGACGGTGTGCTCGGTGGTGAGCACGCCGACGTACTGCTGGTTCCGATCCAGTTGCCCGAGGGCGTTCGCTACGCGGTGCTCGAGAGCAGCGCAGTCGCGATCACCGTTCAGGACAGCATCGACGTGCTGCGCGGTAGTGCGCGGATCGAAGCTGACAATGCTCAGATCAGCGCCGAACGGATACTCGACGGTCTCACCGAGGCGCGGGTACGGTCCATTGCCGCAGTCGTTCTCGGCGCCGAAGACGTCGGCGTCATGTCCTGGTGTGTTTCCACTGCGTCGGAGTACGCCAAGACACGCGTGCAGTTCGGGCGACCCATCGGCCAGTTCCAGGGCGTCAAGCACAAGTGTGCGCAGATGGGCATTGCGCTCGAGCAGGCACGCGCCGTTGTGTGGGATGCGGCAAGCGCATTGGACAAGGGCGACGACACGGCAGATTTTGCCGCCGATATCGCCGCAGTCATCGTGCCGGACGCCGCAGTGCAGGTAGCGCAGGATTGTGTGCAGGTCCACGGCGGCATCGGCTTCACGTGGGAGCACGACGCCCACCTGTACTACCGGCGCGCGCTCTCGATCCGCGGCATTCTCGGTACCCGCGAGGATCGTGCCAACCGTGTTGCGCAGCAGGCACTTGACGGTGTCAGCCGGGCTTCGGTTCTCGAACTGCCGCCAGAGGCGGAGGAGATCCGCGGCGGCATCGCGGCCGAGCTTGCCAAGTTGGTCGAGCTCGACGAGGACGACCAGCTGATCGCGCTCGGCGACGGCGGCTGGGTTCAGCCTCACCTGCCGAAGCCGTACGGGCGCAGCGCCGCTCCGCTCGAGCAGATCGTCATCTCCCAGGAAATCAAGGCTGCCGGTATCTCGATGCCGCAGCTTCTGATGGGAACGTGGGCAGTGCAGGCCGTCGTGGCGCATGGTTCGGACGAGCAGAAGCAAGAGCTGGCCGTGCCGACCCTGCAGGGTGAGCTGGTGTGGTGCCAGCTCTTCAGCGAGCCCGGTGCTGGTTCCGACCTCGCATCACTGTCGACGAAGGCCGAAAAGGTCGACGGCGGTTGGAAGATCACCGGTCAGAAGATCTGGACCACGGTTGCTCAGTTCTCCGACTGGGCAATGCTGATCGCCCGCACGGACGCCACCAAGCCGAAGCATCAGGGCATCACCTACTTCGTGCTCGATATGTCGACACCGGGCATCACCGTCCGCCCGCTGCGTGAGATGACGGGCTCGGCGCTGTTCAACGAGGTGTTCCTCGACGACGTGTTCATCCCCGACGAGAACGTGGTCGGTGAGGTCAACGACGGTTGGAACGTCGCCCGGACGACGCTGGCCGGCGAGCGCGTCGCGCTCAGCCAGAAGATGGAGGCGTACGCCTCGGACTCCGATCTGCTGAAGTTCGCGAAGTCGGCAGACCTGAGCCCGATCGGACGCTACCGCGTCGGTGAGCTGGTGGCCGAGAGCCAGGCGATCGACCTCATCGGCTCCCGCGTTGTGCTCAAGCAACTTTCGGGAATCGACGTGAGTACGACGTCGAGCGTCGGCAAGCTGTTGGCGATGAAGATCAGCCAGTCGATCGCCGAGTTCGTCGTCGCCGAACTGGGTGCTGCCGGAGCGGTCAGCATCCCAGGTCAGCCAAGCGACAAGGCGATGGAGCAGCTCATTTCGGGCCGTGCCACCACCATCTACGGCGGCACAACCGAGGTGCAGCTCAACGTGATCGGTGAGCGCATGCTCGGATTGCCGCGAGACTGAGGGTATTTATCGGGTGGGGCTCAGTCCTGGATTCTTCTCCAGGGCTGAGCCTCTTCCAGTTCGAAGGCCAATTCGAGGAGCGTGCGCTCGTCGCCGAGATCGGCGGAGAAATGCGAAGCCAACGGCAAACCATTGCTGGTCTGATGCATCGGTAGCGAAATCGCGGGACCTCCGGAGATGTTGTTCAGCGGCGTGAACGACGTGTACGCGATCAACTTGTCGAAAAGCTCCTCGAAAGGCTGAGCGGGAGAGAGGTATCCGAGCTCGGGGGTGGTGTGCCCCAGAGCCGGCGAGAGCACGACGTCGTACTTCAAGAACATGGCGCTGTACTGCTGCTGGAGCCGTCGCAGACGGTAGAGCACGCGCGGCGTCTTCACCAGGTTCTTCCGGTACAGCGTGTAGAGGCCCTTGGTGAGATTGTCGGTGCCGGACTTGTCGAAGTCGGGTCCGAGCATTTGTTTGCCACCGGTGGAGATGGCAAACGACAGAAAGCCCCAGTAAATGCTGAAGTCGTCGATGAATTCGGGGCCGACGGGCAGTGCTGCGTCCTCGACATGATGGCCAAGGCTTGCAAGGAGTTCGGCCGTAGCTTCGACGGACTTGCGCGTCTCGTCGTCCGTCTTGGTGACGGTGACGGAATCGGCGATCACGCCGACGCGCAGGCGGGTTGAGCTGGGTCCTTCGATCAAGCGAACCGGTGCGAGTCGCGGATTGCGGTAGTAGTTCTCAGCCGCAGACATCCATCGTGCAGTGTCGCGAACAGTCCGAGTAACGGCGCCCTGGGCGATCAACCGGATCGGCATCGACTTGTCGGCCGGATCGGCGATGGTGCGTCCGCGAGTGGGTTTGAGTCCGACGAGTCCGCAGGCAGCGGCGGGAATGCGAATCGATCCACCGCCGTCGTTGGCGTGCGCGATCGAGAGTACGCCGGCAGCAACAAGCGCGGCTGCGCCTCCCGAGGAAGCGCCCGACGAGTACGCCGGATTCCACGGGTTGTGGACGGGTTCTTCCGTCATGTATTCGGTGGACGCACTGAACCCGAACTCGGGCAGTCGGGTCTTGCCGATCGAAATGGCCCCGGTGGAGAGGAACTGCTTCGCAAAATCGCTGTCGGCTTTGGCGGGGACCGCGGTGAAGGCGGTACTGCCCTGCTGGGTGGGAAGGCCGGCGCTGTCGGTGTTGTCCTTGATCGCGGTGGGGACACCGGCAAAGACGCCCTTGGCGGGCCGGTTGCTCCTGGCGAGGGCTCGATCGAAATCAGTGCAGGCCAGACCGTTCAATTGCCCCTGCACTGCCTCGGCGCGGGCGATCGATGCCTCCATGACTTCCCGTGCGGTCACCTCGCCTGATTCGATCCGGGCGGCGACGCCGGTGGCATCGAGGTCGCCCAGGGCGTCGTCGGTGAAAGCGTGGATGGGGGCGTTCGCGGTCATGGGGATCCTTGTCAGGCGGAGGCACTCAGGTCGTCCGTCCAGCATATTGGACGGACGACCCCTGAGTGGCGCTATCTGTGGATTGCGGTATCAGCTACCGAAGATCGTCACTGCCTGCTCTGCTGCCTGCGGCGCCTGCTGGAACACTCCCTGTGGGATGAACTGCTGCGGAATGAACTGCTGGGGGCCCAACTGCTGGAAGTTCGTGACCATCGGGTGGATCACGTTGTTGAATACATCGTTGAACATGTGTTGTGTCCTTCGGTTACAGCGTTTTTCGAACTTCTGACTCCATCGACACTAAGCACGGTTCTGACGAGTTTCAACGAAAATTGCTGATACACAGGCAAGTTCAAGTTCATTGCCAGCTGGGGGCCAGGAACCGGTCTTCCTTCACAGCTTGGACGCTGCGCCGTGCAGGTTCTTGGCTGTCGGGGAGGTCTCGACGGATTTGGGATCGGGGTACGTGCCCAGTACGCGATCGGCAGTTCCCGCGGTGGTGACGGTGAACCAGTAGTGCTCGTTCTTGAAGTGGTGGTTGCGGTGATTGCGCCAAACCGACCGGTAGAGAGCAGTTTTCGGCTTGTAGTCACTGTGGATGAGGAAATGTGTCCACTCGTAACCGAGGCCGAGCACGGAAATGCAGGTCAGGAACGTCAGACCGAGTTCGACGCGGGGAAATGCCAGGAGGGCGACGGCTGTCAGAACGGGAATCACAATCAGGAGCGTCTGCCACGGGATGAAGATGAGTGAGACGGTTCGCGGCGCAAAGTGGTGTTCCCGATGGCTGCGCGCCAGCCGTGAATCGAGTGTGACGCCGGCAATGGTTCGTGGCTTCCAATGAAGAACGAAGACGTGAATGATCCACTCCACGAAGGGGAATGCGGCAAGCATCACGAGCGGAACGAGGGCGTCGGTGATCTGCCAGTTGCCCACTGCGATGCGCGCCGCCGCGGCGGCCAGCAGCATGGTGCCGATCATCCACGGCGTCGGTGACTTGCGGAACGTCCGTGCCGCATCGGCGAGAGTAAGAGGCTTGCTCATGGTTTCAGTCCTTCCAGGAAGGTGAGAGCGTCGCCGATTGCCGTCGTGCCGGTGTGAAGGAGCTGTGCGGCTGACGCCTCGGCAGTTGGCTCGTCGTGTGAAGTGATGGCGGAGGCCAGTTTTCGATACAGGTCGGTCTGGCCGACTTCGGCGACCATGACGGATGCAAGTGCAGTCATAGCCGGCTCGTATGCAGCCCGAAGGCTGTTGAAGATCAAACGGAAGGCAATGGAATCTGCGCTGTCGACGACGACGTCCCAGAACGCCAGAGCGCGGTCTTGCAACTCCACTGGATCTTCGGTGGCGCCTAGTTGATCAACGGCCGTGTCGAGTTCTCGGGCGGATTCCGCGGAGATGCGACGGGCGGCCAGCACAGCGATCTGCGGTCCCATCAACTCGCGAGTTTCCAGGACGCTGCGCACCACGCTCAGGTCGGGGACGCCGTCGCGCACCAGCAGCTGGGGGAGAAGTTCGGGTCCGGCCTGGCGTCGAAAATCGCGCACCGACGTGGACTCGCCCTGGCGGACCTCGACGAGCCCGGCCTGGGCGAGCTTCTGAATTGCCTCGCGGACTGCGGGCCGCGAGACGCCGAATGCCTCGGCGAGCTTGCGCTCGCTGGGTAGTGCCTCACCCGCAGCCAGCTCTCCGGCCAGCACTTTCACCGAAATCTGGTCGAAGACTGCGCCGGAGGCCGAGGTACGTGCAACGGGTTGAAACATGTACCGACCGTAACGTGCTTATCGGTAAGAGGTCAAGTGGTAATACCAGTTCAACGATTGGCGGCTTGGCGCGAAAGAGATACGTCTTGGCCAAGAGGCTTCACCGTAACGGCGCAGGTGAGAGTAATTTTAGGTAGCCCTAATTCGGATAACCGTCAGGAAACCCATGACATCACTCCTGTTACCGACTCCAGATACCGATGCAGAGTTCGCTCGCATCACCGCTGCCCTGACTCGACGCGGCTTTCTCGGCGGAAGTGCCGCCGCGCTGTCCACACTTGCTCTCGTCGGATGCAGTAGTGGGGAGGGCGGTGACGGTGCGGACGGCGCAACTCGTACTGTGCAGACGCACTACGGATCCGTGGATGTTCCCGTCGATCCGCAGCGCATCGTCGCCGTCTCATACAACACCCCGTGGCAGTTGCAAGCCGTCGGCGCCCGACCCGTCGCGACGCTCGACTACAGCGCGTACATCGACCAGTTCACCCCGACACAGCAGAAGTTCGTCGACGGCTTGTCCACGGTGGGGGTTTTCCTCGAGGTCAACCGCGAAGCCGTCGTGGCTGCCGCGCCTGATCTCATTGTCGGCGATGCGTACGAGATCGACGAGGACATGTTCCGCGAGCTCTCGAAAATTGCTCCGACAGCGGTGTATTCGGGCACGAACCGATCGGATTGGCGCGCTGTCGCCGAGGGTGTCGCAGACGCGGTCAACAAGGGTTCGGCATTGACGTCGAATCGCGAGAAGTATCAGGCGATGCAAGAGCGAATCCGCACCGAATACGCCGCGCAGCTTGGCGAGAATCGGTGGGCCCAGGTTGCTATCGGTGGTTCGGAAGGGCACTTCTCCATCTTGTATCCAACCGGAGTGACCGGCGCGATGCTCGCCGACCTGAACGTGACCCGCGGCGAATTCATCCCGGACCTGCGCCCAGCCACCGGCTTCGAAGCCTTCCCGCTCGAACAACTCGAAATGCTGCGGGACGTCACCGTCGTCATCTACCCGAAGCAGCCGAACGGAACTGATTCTGCAGGAATGAAATCCGTCTTCGCCAGCCCGCTGTGGAGCCGCATTCCGGCAGCAGCTTCGGGCCGGGTATTCGGAATCAGCACTCAGGTCACCGACTACGGCACTGCAATCAACTGGCTCAACGAACTCGAAACCGGCGCTTTGGAGGCACTTTCATGACATCACTTCTATTGCCCACCGCTGACACCGATGCCGAATTCGCTCGCATCACCGCAGCACTTACCCGACGCGGTTTCCTCGGAGCCGGTGCCTTGGCGGGGATCGGATTGCTCACGGCCTGCGGAACCAGCTCCGGTGAATCGGCCGAGGGTTCGATGCGCACCATCAACACGGCTCTGGGGCAGGTGGAAGTGCCCACCAACCCGCAACGGGTGGTCAGCGCCGATTACTACACGGGCCCCGCGATGTTCGACGCCGGGTTCACACCGGTCGGATTGCCGGTCGACTACGAGAACGCCGACGGCGTCCCGGAACCCTATGCGTCCGCTCTGCGGTCTCTCCCGAAGGTGGGACGCTGGTACGAGCCCAACGCCGAGGCGATAGCGGCTTTGTCTCCCGACCTGATCGTGATGACCAACCTGCTGTCGGAGAACAACCCGGATCTTTACGAGCAGATCCGGTCGATCGCACCGACCGCGGTTTTTGCCGAAGACGGGCAGTACGCATGGAAGGAGCGCGCCTTCGGAGTCGCGGACGCGCTGAACCAGAGCGCGAAGGTTCAAGAGTTGGCAGATCGGTACGAGGCGCGGATCGCCAAGTTCCGCAGCGACAACGCTGATGTGCTGAGCAAGGTGAAGGTCGTCTACACCACGTACTTCGAGGAGAGTGGTTTCTCGCTGTACTCGCCGACCAAGTATCAGACGACGGTCATCAGCGAGGCCGGGTTCCAGTTCAACGACCGTTCGCTCGCAATTCCCGCCGGCAGCAACGAGTGGTTCCCGAGGGAGCAGTTGGAGCTACTCGACGAGGCCGACGTCATCATCACCAACAGTGGCAAGGGCCCCATCAACGAGAAGTTGGCGAACGACACCATCTTCCAGCGTCTGCGCGCCGTCAAGAATGATCAGGTGTACTCGTTCGACTACGAGGGCGTCGCGTCTTTCGGTTGGGCCCTGACATTCCTCGAGCAGTTCCAGCCGATCGCTGAGGAGATCAGAGCCAAGCTCTGATCTCCTCAGCAATCAAGAGGACGCCGGCGTCACCACATTCAGCTTCGGTTGATGCTGGTCGGTGTATGCCCACGGGCGGATCTTCTCCAGTGCTTTGCCGATCCGGAACACGGTCGGTTCGTCGTACGTATGGCCGACGATCTGGACGCCCGTGGGAACGCCGTTGTGTGCGTGTCCACTCGGCACCGCCAATACGGGGCACCGATTGGCGACGTTGAACGGCAATGTGAGAAGTGCTTCGGCGGTGGTGTTCACGTGCTGACCCGCCACAGTGAGGCCGTCGAGCAAAGACTCGCCTGCCGGGAAGGCGATGGTGCCCGAAGTCGGGCAGATCAGCGCATCGAAGGGAGCCATCGCCTCGGCGAGCTCTCGTTGCATTTGGGTTTCCTTGCGAAGGCCGTCCAGAAATGACATTTCCGCAGCGCCCTTCGACGTGATCGCGACGTTGTCGAGCGTGTAATCGGCGAGAAGATCGCCGTGGGCGCGAGCAACTTCCGCGACGGATGCCCCCATGATCGTTCCGAAATGGACTTTCACCGCTGCTGCCATCGAGTCGCGAGTCCACGGCAGTTCGATCTCCTCGACGATCGCGCCGGCATCGACCAACGACTGTGCGAGAGCCCGGGTGTTCGCCTCGATGTCAGGCTCGATGGGGAAGTCACCGAGCCGCAGGCACAGGGCAATTCGCATTCCCTCGACCGACGGGTAATCGCGGGGCAGTGTGATCGCCGGCCTCAGGGAAGAATGGTCACGCGGGTCCGGCCCGATCAGAACGTTGGCCAAGAGAATTGCGTCGTCAACAGTTCGGGCCATCGGACCGTCGCCACGGTAGGAATCCATGGACAGCGGGGCGACCCCGGCGATACGCCCGTACGATGCCTTGAGGCCGACGGTGCCGGTAAAGCCTGCCGGGCCTCGTGTCGACCCGCCGATGTCGGATGCTGTTGCCAGAGTGGTAGTTCCGGCGGCGAGTGCGGCGCCCGCACCTCCGGATGAACCTCCGGGGCTGTAATCGAGGTTCCAGGGATTGCGGGTCACGCCCCACAAAGGAGAGTGTGTGAACGCCGCGACGCAGAATTCCGGTGTCGTCGTGCGTGCGTGAATCAGGCCGCCTGCTGCCAGAACTCGGTCGATCACGGGTGCGTTCTCGCGGGCGATGTTGCCGCGTCCCGCCAGAGAGCCTTCGGTCAGCGACTTTCCGGCAATGGAGTGTTTTTCCTTGGCAGCTACCGGAATTCCCTCCAGCGGCCGCGGGTCGGGTCCTTGGCCGCGATACCGGCTCTCGGCATCCCGGGCGCCTGCGAGTGCCTCGTCGAACATCTCTTCGGTGAAGGCATTGATGTGAGGTTCGAGCTTCTGGGTTCGGTCGATGATTGCCTTTAGCAGTTCGACCGGAGACAATTCCCGCGCGCGAAAGTGAGCAATGGCTTCGGTGGCGCTGAGGTAGTGCAGTTCGTCTGACATGACGTTATCTCCCTGGGACAGTATGTGTGGGAATCACGCGCTCCGCGCAAGGGCTCCCAGCGCGGCCGCGGTCATGGCTGTAACACCTTCGGGTAGGGCCGCGGCGGGATCTGGGGCGAAGCGCGGTGAATGATTGGACGGCGTGCCGGGTGGTATCCGTCCCTCAGCGAGCGCGGCAAGGGCGGTTCCGTCGAAACTTTGAAGTGCCGTTCCGCCGAAATGCCAGAATACGGAGGGGCATTGGGCGGCGGTGCCGAAGATGCCGAAGTCCTCGCTACCCGAAAGTGGTTGTGACAGAGTATGCATTCCCAAGCCGGCCTGTCGCAGGTCGGACATCACCGTGGACGTGGCGTCCGGAGTGTTGACCGTGGCCGGAAAGCCGTTGTACGCATGAACGTCCGGCGCGTCGGTGGCGCCTGCCCCGTCAGCTTCTGCGCGAGCGATCCTGCCCACCGATTCGAGCATGTGATCTCGCGACGACGCACTGAAAGTTCGCAGGCTGAGTAGCAGTTCGGCGTCGTCGGCAATGATGTTCGCAGCTGTGCCGGCGTGCAAGGCTCCCACCGTGAGCACAGGTGCTGTCGGGGTTGCCGCTTCATGAGCAACCAGACTTTGAATGCGCAGCGCGAAAGACGCTGCCATCAACAAAGGGTCGATGCATGCGTACGGTGATGACGCGTGTCCACCACGGCCGTGAAAGACCACTCGTATCGTGTCGGATGCTGCCATCAAGATGTCGGGTTTGCTGACCAACATCCCCGCCGGAGTCGGGCCCACGTGCTGTCCCAGGCAGAGGTCCGGTCGTGGGAAGCGGTCGAAGATTCCGTCGTCGACCATCGCACGAGCGCCGGAGCCGGTCTCCTCAGCAGGCTGGAAGACCGCGACAACAGTCCCGGTGATCGATGTCGGATCCGCGGAAAGTGCTGCGCACGTGGCAAGTAGCGCGGTTACGTGGACATCGTGGCCACACGCATGCATGACTCCATCAGTTCTGGAGGCGTAGGACAGCCCGGTGTCTTCTGCCACCGGCAACGCGTCCATGTCGGCGCGTAGCAGGATCACCGGACCGCTGCTCCCTTCGAGAACACCGACGACACCCGTACCGCCGACCCCGACCGTGACGTCCCAGCCACCGATTCGCCGAAGTTCCTCGGCAACAATTGCGGCGGTGCGAGTTTCGTCGCCGGACAACTCGGGGTGTGCGTGTAGGTCCCGGTAGAGCTCGAACCAGTGCGGCTCGACGGTTCGCAACCGCGACGGGTCTCCGAACTCGAGATTCGAAAGCAGTTGATTCATGGTTGATCTTCTTTCAGTTGGCGGTTTTCAGTTGCACCAGGTTCAGCATCTTTTCCCGGGTTTGTGGTGCTGCCATGACCGCGACGATCGCCACGACAGGCCCGAGCGCGAGAGATACGAACGCCGCT
>NZ_LVCT01000561.1:0-5115 GCF_001647205.1 Rhodococcus sp. EPR-134 | reverse complement strand
CCACCGACGAAGGCAGGCTACGAAGCGGAAGTGCAAAACACGGCATGAAAGCGAAAGAGGCAGCGGCAGATCCGAGGGTGACGAGAACGACGAACAAGGCCGTGTTGGAGACGAAAGGAATCGAAACGAGCATCACGATGCACGCGAGCATGGACGGCACCACGACGACACGACTGTTGCCAGCCAGCCGATCGGAGATTCGCCCGCCGATGACGGTGGTCACGGCGGCCACCACGGTAGCCGGAATCAGAAGGAGGCTTGCGCTCGAGAGGGCGATTCCACGTTCGTCATGGAGGTACGACGGAACCCAAGACGACATCCCCCAGATCACGAAGTCGTATCCGAAGAACATCAAGGCGAAGAGCCACATCGCGCGGGAGCGAAGTACGGTGCGCATGTTGTCCCAGGAGGAATCCGGACCGTGGTCGTTCTCCGCCGGAAGTGCCGGCGGGAGCCACAACTTGATGCTGACGAGCGAGAGTACGCCGAGCGCCGCGACGGCCAGAAACATTCCACGCCAGCCGATCAACGGGAGAAGTGCTGCTGCAACAACGATGGCAAGAAGCGTACCGACGGCGTTGGAACTGTTCATCCATCCTGTGGCAGTGGCACGTTGCTCCGGGATGCTCCGCTCGGCAACGAGCTTTACTGCAGCTGCTGGAAACACGCCCTGCGCGAGACCGAAGAGAAAGCGAACAACCAGAAGCGTCCCGAACGACCAGGCAAGGGCAGTGAGGCCGGTGAAGACACTCCACGCCACCAATCCGATCAGAGCCATCCGGACTGCGCCGTATCGATCGGCGAGCAGTCCACCAGGCAGTTGGGCCAGCGTGTATGCAATGAAGAACGTGGAGATGATCAATCCACGCTGGGAGTAGTCGAGATCGAACTCCTCACCGAGCAAGGGGAGAGCGAGGTTGATCGCCAGCCGATCTATGTAGTCGATCGCGTACGCGACGAACAGCAACGCGACCGTGACTTTGGTGGAGCGAAGCACTGGGCCTCCAAGTGGTGAACCTGTGAAGTGATTCACACATCTTTGGCAAACAGGCAGGGATCACCGACCAGAATGCAGTAATCCGGCAATACTGGGCCGATGAAGCCGGAATCCGACGCATTTGTCATCGCGGAATCTGATCTGGAGATCATCAATGCACTTCAGCTCAACCCCCGCGCGTCGTGGACGCAGTTGTCGTCAGTGCTCGACATGGATTCGACGACGATCGCCCGCCGGTGGCGTCGCCTCGTTTCGAACGGTCATTCGTGGGTCAACGCGGTCGCAATCGGTCGAACCCACATATTCGGCTATCTCCTGATCAGGACCACACAGGATTCCGTTGCCGACGTGGGGGAGCTGTTACGTCAACTCTCCTGTGCCTATCTGTTGGCCAGGACGGAAGGCGAGTACGAATATTTCGTCGGAGTCGTGGCCGCCGACCACAAGAGTTTGGACGCTTTGGTGTGTGAGCACCTTGCCGCCGATCCTGGAATTCTGTCGATCAGAAGCCGGGTCGGGGTGAAGGTGTACCGGGACGGGTTCAGCTGGGAGCCGGGCGCTCTGGGGCAAGCGGGTCGGGCTCAGCTGGCAACGGCATCGACAAAGGGCGCTGCGGTGCCGGCAGATCCGACAGAGTTCCGCGAGTCCGACGGTGCCCTGTTGGAGGCGCTCGGCCGTGACGGACGTGCCAGCTATGCGCGTCTCGCCGCGATTTGTGGAACGAACGAGACTGCGATTCGACGGCGCTTGGCCCAACTGACTGCGTCGCAACAGTTGATTTTCCGCTGCGATGTCTCGCAACAGGCCGTCGGTTCACCGTTCGAAGTGATCTTCGACGTCGCTGTGGACGGTTCCACCGACGAACTCGGCAATCTTGTGTCGAGTTGGCCGGAGATCAGATTGTTGGTAGCGACAACCGGAACAGCGAACATGTTGATCAGCGTGTGGCTGAGCAGCCTCGCGCAGAGTCTTGTCGTCGAGGATCGACTCCGCCGAATCGGTAGTGTGCGGATCCTCGATCGACGTGTCTCGCTGTACCCGATGAAGCGGTTCGGGCAGCTACTCGGACCGAGCGGAGTGGCGGAAGGTCATGTCCCGGTCGCAATTTGGGGCGCCGGCGACGTTATTCGTTGAGCGTCAGTCGATCGGCGTCCGATTGTCGTCGACGAGGTGCGTAGCGGAGTCGGTCGCACGGGAGCGCTTCCAGATCATCCGAGCCAGTGCACCCAGCACGGACACGGCCAGGACAACGCCACCGCCGATGATGCCGGCCGACGAGTCCGGGAAGATGCCCTCGAGCAGCAGCCAGATACCGAAGACGAAGAACAGCACCGCGGCGCCGATCTTGATGAATCCGTCCGGAAGGTGCTTGCCCAGCACCGAGCCGACGATGATGGCGAGAGCGTCGGCCGCCACCATGCCTACCGTCGACCCGATCCAGACGCCGATCCAGTCGTTGTCGGTGGCAAGGGTGATGGTGGCGAGCATGGTCTTGTCGCCGAGTTCTGCCAGGAAGAAGGCCGAGGCGACGGCGATGAAGGCGGATCGCGTGACGCGACCGGCCTTGTTCTGCTCGTCGTCGGTGAGATCGTCACCGCGCAAGGTCCAGAGGCCGAAGATCAGGAAAGCGATACCGCCGACGATGGAAATCGCCGCGGTGGGGAGGGCGACGCCCAGGTAGTGGCCGACGGCGACCGAGACGAGGTGAACAAGGGTGGTGGCGACGGTGATTCCGCCGAGGACGACCCACCAGCGATAGCGCAAGGCAAACGTCATTGCCATCAGTTGCGACTTGTCACCGAGTTCTGCGACGAAAATGACGCCGAAACTCAAAAGTATTGCGGCAAGCAAGATTTACTCCTCCGGTCGGTGTAGGTCGGAGGAAAAATGCGAGCCTCCGGCCTGGGCAGGCGCAGTGGGTGCGCTTGTCCGGCCGAAGGTCTCGCCCACCGAGGCCACAAGACCTTCGGTTCGCCAGGCCGGGTGCTTCGCGATCCGCACCAGGCGGAGCGCGTCGAACCAGTATGTCGACACGGGCGATTGGGGGCTACTCCCCTTCGTTGCTGCCCACGTTAGCGCGCCTGAAACGAATTGGCAAAGCGCACAGCAAGTTTGGGAGTCCGAACTTATCGCTTACCGGGGCCGTCACGAGGCGAGGAGCATGGCCAAAACAGCGGTGTCGGGATCGCTGATCGGATCGATGCCGACACGACTGATCATGGAGACGACTGTGCCGTCCGGCTCAGCCTCGACCCACGCCGCACGATGCTCCAAACCCAGATAGGGAAGGCCTGGCAGCAGTACACACCCCGACGCGCTGCCCTCGCATTCCGGCAGGCTGGGCGTGGTTTCCGACGGTGGGTGCAGCATGATCAGCGCCGGTGGCTGATGGTCGGAGAAACGGCCGGGTGTCAAGGCGAAATCGCCGAGTACCGGACCTTCGGCAACCACCAGACCGACGGTGCCCGGCTGCGGATCTTCGGGAACGTCTTCACGGACCCCGAAGACCGTCGTGGTCGGCAACAAACCTGGCATCGAGGCCACGCGGACAGCCAATGCGAGAAGCTGCGCCCACTCCTGGGTGGTGTCCGGCCAACGACCGGAAATGACGAACCCCTGCAAAGACCCAGCGGCTTGGAACGGAGAAATGCCTATTGCTTCGTTTCTGTTCATTTCTGTTCCTCCCTCGGTGCTGGGGCAAATCTCGGGCAGACGCGCATGCGTCGGTCCGGCACACCTCGTTGGGTAATCGAAATATGCACCCATTCGGTACTGGCACACAAGAGAGGGAGAGTGCCAGCCAGGTTTGCGCTGGTGAGGGCGGTGGTATGCGCAGACATGACTCTGTCGAAGAACCGTTCTCGGCTGGAAGACCTGGCAACGCAGGCGTGGATCTTCGGATATCCCCTGTTGATTGCTGCGGTATCGCGGGATGTCATGACGGCGGTGCCTTCGCCGGTGGCGATGAAAGCCCCGCTCAACCAGTTCGCATACGCGCGTACGACGCCGGATGCGACCTTCACCGATGTCGTCTCACCCAACGCGGACACTCTCTACTCGTCGGGGTGGCTGGACGTCTCGACGGAACCGCAGGTGCTCTCACTGCCGGACTTCGGCACCCGGTACTGGCTGGTCCCCATCCTCGACGCGTGGAGCGACGTGTTCACGGTTCCGGGATCTCGGACAGTCGGGCGGACCGGGGGACCGTACCTGGTGGCCGGGCCGAATTGGAAAGGCAACGTGCCCAAGGGTTTGACGCTGCTGCGGTCTCCGACGGCGATGAACTGGATAGTCGCCCGCTACGCGACGTCGGGGGGAACAGACCTGACAGAAGTGCACAGCCTGCAGGACCGGACGCGACTCACTCCTCTGTCGGAGTGGACGGGTGACCCGCAGGACTACACGCCCGGTGAAATGCCGGTGAACCCTGCCGTCGACACGCGGACGCCGCCGGTGGACCAGGTGGCCGCCATGGACGGCGAGGCATTCTTCACCAGACTCGACGCACTTCTCGACGACAATCCTCCGCGTCCGGAGGACACCGAGATGATGAAACAACTGTCCGACATAGGAATCGGCTCCTCCTTGCCCTGGAGGTCGCGTCCGCAGGAGGTACGTGATGCCCTCGATAGAGCTGCGCGAACCGGTATGGACGTGCTGAGCGAGATCGCCGAAGAGGCCGAGGGCAGTCCGAAGAACGGCTGGACGATGCACCGCGGCTTGGGACACTACGGAACCCATTACGCTCAGCGGGCCCTGATCGTCTGGCTCGGTTTCGGGGCCAATCTCGACGCTGATGCCGTGTACCCGCATGCCACGACGGACGTCGACGGGAAGCCGCTGACCGGGGCGAAGAAGTACGTCCTGCACTTCGAGAAGGACGAGCTGCCACCGGTCGAGGGCTTCTGGTCGCTCACGATGATGAACGAGCGGCAGTTCTTCGTGGACAACCCGATCGACCGATACGCGATTGGCGATCGAAGCGATCTGGTGTTTGCCGACGACGGTTCCCTCGACATCTATCTTCAGCACGAATCCCCTGGTGGTGAGAAGGAGCGGAACTGGCTGCCGGCTCCGTCCGGCGACTTCAACGTCTTTCTGCGCCTGTACTGGCCGAA
>NZ_LVCT01000560.1:0-740 GCF_001647205.1 Rhodococcus sp. EPR-134 | reverse complement strand
AGAGCACAACTCGGTATCAGCCGCGCGTTTCGATGGGCGGAAAGGTCACAAGAGTCATACGATCTGTCGGTACTGCCCTGTTTGAAGAGCTGTTGAATCGGTCAGAGACACCCGCTTGTTTCGGAGGCTACTGATGGTCACGCAGAATCCGTTCGTGCAGTACGGCAAAGAGATCTGGTGGATGATCCTGATCCGCGGAATCTTCGGCGTGATCTTCGGAATCATCGCGCTCGTGTGGCCGGGAATTACCGTGGTGGCCTTGGTTTTCCTGTTCGGTATCTACTCCATCGCCGACGGTTTGATCACGATAGTTCGCGCCATCCGGGACCGCGAGCATCTGAGCTCGTGGGGTTGGTGGGTGTTCACGGGCGTCGTCTCGGTCGGAGCCGGCATCGTCGCGCTGGTCTGGCCGGGCATCACTGCGCTGGTGCTGCTGTACATAATTGCCTTCTACGCCATCATGTTCGGAATCTTCGGAATTGTCGGCGCCTTCAAGATGAAGGCGCTGCCCGGATCCAGTTGGGGATGGTTGCTCGCCGCATCGGTGCTTGCTGTCATCTTCGGCATCATTCTTCTCATCGCGCCCGGCGAAGGCATCATCAGCCTCATCTGGTTGTTGGGTTGGTACGCAATCCTGTTCGGCCTCTTCATGATCGTGGGAGCATTCCAGATCAGGAGCCGGGCAAAGGAAGCCGGTGTTCTCTAAGCCGGTGTTCTCTAAGAAGGGAAAGCCGGCCGTC
>NZ_LVCT01000559.1:0-2228 GCF_001647205.1 Rhodococcus sp. EPR-134 | reverse complement strand
AAGACGGCGATCTTGGGGTTGAGCAGGTTGGTGGTGAAGCCCGTCTTCCATGTCCCGGCCTTCTGCGATCGTGGAGCGTCGGCATTGTGTTGCATCCGCGACGTCCGGCTCTCCCACAGTGCTCGCACACCGAGATAGATCAGGTAAGCCGCGCCGGCGAGCTTGACGACGGTGTACGCCTCCGCCGACGCGGCCAGGATCGCCGACAGCCCGAGGACGGTCAACAGACCCCACACCAGAAGGCCCGAGACGATGCCGGCAGCTACCCGGAAACCGGCGGATCTGCCCGCGCCGAGAGCAGCCTGCGTCACGACGGCCATGTCGGGCCCGGGGACCAGAGTCAGTAGGGCGAGCACAGCTGTGGCGGCGAGCAGAGCGGTCAGCATGCAACAAGTATGAAGTCGGGGTGGGGAGCATTGTCGGCCGGTGGTGTCGGGCCTGTGAACAAAGAGTGGCGCGGCGGTGTGAACTGCATGGACACGCCCGGAAACCGGCGTCTCGCGAGCCCTGTTCGACAAAGTTATGCACACTGTGGGGAAACGAATCGTTGCAGGTAGGAGGAATAACTCTGTTGTAATTCATCCTTTTGTCCACAGGTTATGCACAACTGGGAAGTGGATGTGAATGAAGTTATCCACACCTGTGTGTGCATCGGTGGAGAACTGTCCAACTCCATTGGATACCCGCGAGTAATAAATCCCAACCAGTGGGTTGACCCCGGGACGTTCGTCCTGTCCAATCGAGGGTCAGCGGTAGTCGTGCGATGCTCAGGGGGCGCTTGACGGATGCGGAGATTTGGGTTTGTCGGGATTGTGTTGGTCGTGCTCGCGCTTGTCATGGGCGGAGTGGCGTATGCCGAACCGGCACCTGAAAACCCACCAGGAGATTCGGCCGGTCAGGCCGGGGCTCACATCAATCGCATAGAGCAGTTGTCGCCCACACGCAGTGCCGTGTTCGTCGAGTCGCCGGCCATGCGACGCGAGGTACAAGTGCAGGTTCTGCATCCAGCGTCGAGCGCCGGTTCACGTCCGTCGTTCTACCTGCTCGACGGCGTCAGTGCCGGTTCGGAATCCGGATACTCCGAGAGCACCTGGACCCAGAAGACCGACATCGAAAGGTTTTTTGCCGACAAGAACGTCAACGTCGTTCTCCCCGTGGGCGGCACCGGCAGTTTCTACACCAACTGGAAGAACGACGATCCGAACCTCGGTGTGAACAAGTGGGAATCGTTTCTCGCAGAAGAACTTCCGACGTTGATCGATTCTGCGTTTTCCGGAAATGGGACGAACGTGGTCGGCGGGGTGTCCATGGGTGCGCTCGGCGCGGCCAACCTCATCACACATCACCCGAAGCTCTACACCGGATTGGCCTCGTACAGTGGCTGTCTCGATAACTCCGAATCGTCCTCGCAGGATTCCGTGCGGCTCACCGTGGCCAGCAAGGCGGGCGACGCCACCAACATGTGGGGCCCGGCGTCGGACCCCGACTGGCAAAAGCACGACCCGTCCACCAACGCGGAAACGCTGCGTGGGAAGACGATCTACGTGTCCTCCGGTACAGGTGCGCCCGGAGAATACGACAACGTCTTCACCCCGAGTGGACTGCAGACTGCCATCGAAGGCGGACCGCTCGAGGCGCTCGCTAATACGTGCACACAACTGTTCGAAGCGAGGTTGGGGGAGTTGTCGATTCCCGCAGTGTTCGCGTATCGGGACGACGGCACCCATTCGTGGCCGTACTGGCAAGACGCGCTTCACGATTCCTGGCCGACGGTGAAGACGGCGCTGGGAATGTGAGCTGAGAACTACTCGGCCAGTGCCAGTTCGAGCAATTGGAGGGCGCCGTCACGGGTCTGCGCAGCCGCGATGAACCCGGCCTTGTGGCAGAAGACCGAACTGTCGACGCCCGTCTGGGCGGCAAGATCCGAGCCGTTCAGGCCGCGCCACGGCTCCGGCAACAGCTTTCGTGAACCGAACTTGGAGTCAGCAGGCTTGACCGTCTGAATCGACCAGCCGCCGTTGGTGTTCGGGAAGATGGTGAACAGCAGCTCTGGCTGGGCCGACGCGGCGCGGCCGTGGGGAACGAAGCGTTCCAGCACGACGAAGCGCGGATCCGTTGCTTTTTCGTAGGTCTCGGTGAACTCGCGCTCGGCCGCCGCGTCGCCGGCATACTTGGCGCGCAGGCGAATCAAGACCTGGGTTGCGAGAACGACGGCCAGCTCGAACTGG
>NZ_LVCT01000558.1:0-6355 GCF_001647205.1 Rhodococcus sp. EPR-134 | reverse complement strand
TCGCCGTCGGCGGAATGAAGGTGTTCGGCGGCATCCTCGGACCGGTATTCCTGGCCCTGGTGCTGACGATTGCCGTTCAGCCCATTCAGGATTGGTCACAGCGCCGAGGGTGGCCCAAGTGGGTCGGGATGCTCGGCTCACTGGTCACCGTGTACTTGATCCTGCTCGGGTTGGCGGCGTCGTTGATCGTGTCGACGGCTCAGTTGGCGACGATCCTGCCGCAGTACTCCGAGGAGATGACCAACCTCCTCAACGAGGGCCGCGACAAGTTGGCCGACTTCGGCGTGAGCACCGAACAGATCCAAAGCACGCTCAGCAGTGTCGATCTCACGAAGGTTGTGGGCGTCCTCGAAAGCGGACTGGAGGGCCTGCTCGGCATCCTGTCGGATCTGGTGTTCATTCTCGCGTTGTTGCTGTTCATGGCCTTCGACGGCATGAGCATCCGCTCGCGGTTGCATGTGTTGTCCGAGCAACGTCCCGAAATCTCCTACGCGCTCTCCACCTTTGCCGCCGGAACTCGCAAATACCTGGTGGTCTCGACGGTCTTCGGTCTCATCGTGGCGGTACTCGACGGTGGCGCGCTGTGGCTCATGGGCATTCAGCTGCCCGTCCTGTGGGCGTTGCTGTCCTTCATCACCAACTACATCCCCAACATCGGGTTCGTCATCGGCGTGATTCCACCGGCGCTCCTGGGACTGTTGCAGGGCGGGCCGTGGCTGATGCTGTGGGTGATCGTCGTCTACTCCGTCATCAACTTCGTGATCCAGTCCATCATCCAACCCAAGTTCGTCGGCGACGCCGTCGGACTGTCGGTGACGATGACGTTCCTCTCACTTGTCTTCTGGTCGTGGGTTCTCGGGGCGCTCGGAGCGCTGCTGGCGATCCCGCTCTCGTTGTTGGTGAAGGCCGTCCTGCTCGACATCGACCCAGCCACGCGCTGGGCCGACATCCTGATCAGTGGCCCTCGGGACATGTCGAAGGAGGAACCCGAGGAGTCTGAGAAGCCGGCCACGTCCGCAGGCTAGGGCTCTCAGTGTTTCTACAAGTTGTTGCTTTATCGTCTCGCCCATGAGCGCCGAGAACACCACAGAAAACTCCCATCGCCGGCCGTCACGACTCGGTCGACGGCTGGCAGTCGGTGGTGTGGCCGCGATCGTCGCGGCTGCGGTGGCGGGGATCGGATTCGTGATCTTCGCGGGCGGTGCCGACACCTCGAACACCGTCGCGATCGTGAACGCCGATGCGGGAACCACGCTCGACGGCAAGGAACTTCGGGCCGGCGACACGCTGGTGGACACGTTGGGCAAGAACGAAGACTTCGACTTCCAGGTGGTCGACAACCCCGGCGGGAACTACTTCGCGACGTTGACCGTGCCGGAGGACTTCAGCGAAACCGTCGCGTCGATGTTCGGCATGGATCCACGGCAGGCGAGCGTCGACCTCGAGGTGAAGGGCTCGGATTCGGAGAAGTCGGCCGAGTTGACTCGGGCCGTGTCGGCGCAGGTCGGCGCGGACGGCATCAGGGGCCTGCTGGCTCAGACGTCGGCCGCCAGACGCTCGATCGATCAAAACCTCACCACCGCACAGATTCTGGTCGCCGGAACCAACGAGGCCGGAAAGTCCATCGATCAGGTGAAAGCAGGCGCAGGCACTCTGCTGCCGTACCTCGAGACCGCACGGTCCGGGGCGTTGGAGCTGATGAGCGTCGCGGATCAGGTGTCCGGTGTTGTCGATCAGGCGTCGGGGTCGGCGGAAGAGCTGGCCACGCGCGCGGACTCACTGGGCCTGACGCTTGGGGAGGCGTCGTCCTCGACCGCGGAACTGAAGACACGAATCGACACGCTGCAGACTGCGCTGAACGGCCTTCCGATCCCGCCTGACGTGACAGCGCAACTGGCCGGTGTGAGTTCGGATCTCGGGGCGCTGAATGCGCAACTGGGCACCGTTCCGGCGCTGTTGGGTGGCTCGGTCGGGCCCGATACGGAGCTCGGTGATCTAGTCCGCACCGCTGTCGGGCAGCTGCAAGGCGCGAGCGATCAACTGAGCAGTGCTGCCGGACAATTGAACGACGGCCTCATTCCCATCGCTGATCAGGCGCCGCAGATGCTCGGTGACGTGACCGATCAGATCACCCAGGGATTCACGACGCTGCAAGGAATCGCCAAGTCACTGGTCACGGGCCTCGACGGCGCAAAATCCGGTATTCCCGCGATGACCACCCCGCAGCAGGTTCAGCTGACCTCGGTGCTGTCGGATCCGGTGGCCGTGAATCAGACCACCGCGGGCAGCGGTGACTCCGGAACTCGCACACTGGCATTGGTCTTCGGAGCCACGACGGTCCTGCTCGGTGGTGCTCTGCTGACACGAACGGCGGCGCCCCTGGTGAGGCGCCGCCGTTCGCAAGAAGAGCGTGACTAGACGATCAGACCTGCGGTCTGGGTACGTGCACGGTCGAAGCGAGCCGAAACGTCGTTCCAGTTGACGATGTTCCAGAATGCCTTGACGTAGTCGCCCTTGACGTTCTGGTAGTCGAGGTAGAAAGCGTGCTCCCACATGTCGAGGAGCAGCAGCGGCGTGAGGCCGATGGAGATGTTGCCCTGCTGATCGTAGAGCTGGACGATGATCAGACGCTGTCCGATCGAGTCCCACGCGAGGATGGACCAGCCGGAGCCCTGGATGGCGTTGGCGTTCGCGGAGAAGTGAGCGCGGAAGAGATCGAACGAACCGAAGTTGTCGTCGATCGCTGCGGCGAGTTCACCTTCGGGCTTGTCGCCACCGTCAGCGCTGAGGTTGTTCCAGAAAACGGTGTGGTTGGTGTGGCCACCGAGGTGGAACGCCAGGTTCTTCTCGAGCAGGTTGGCCTGCGCTGCGATGGTGTCGTTCTCACGAGCCTCGGCCAGCTTCTCGAGTGCAGCGTTGGCACCGGCAACGTAAGCCGCGTGGTGCTTGTCGTGATGCAGCTCCATGATCTTGCCCGAGATGTGCGGCTCGAGGGCTGCGTAGTCGTAGGGGAGTTCCGGCAGCGTGTAAACAGACACGAGGGTCCCTTCTTTGCGGGCTGGTGAGCCCTGGTGCTTTAGAGTGCGTCGATCACCGGTCACGGCGTGACGTCACTCGCGTATGTGCAAATCATTCTTCGGGTTTCCACCCAATAACATTCGTACACCGTCCGCAACAGTCCGGCTCAGGTAGTAATCACCAAAGAATAAAGTTTGGGAAACCGAACTTGCCCCGATCTAAGGGTAAGCTAATATGCGCAAATTCGTCGTAAAGGTGAACGGAACCTTAAACTTGCGCGATGCCCGCACCAGTTTTCCTCCCGGAATCACCAGAGGCGGCCGCGCCTCGGGTGAATCTTCCGGGCGCTGACCTGTTGCGAGCCCTGGCGGTTGCCGCCGTGATCTACTCCCACATCTCTTTCTACGTCATCGACGATCTCGGCTCGGGTTGGTGGGTGATCGACGTCGTCTACGGCGTTTTGATCGAGCCTGCCGAACTCAACCAGCACCTCTCTTTTGTCGGCGTCGCAGTATTCATGATGCTTACCGGTGCTCTGGTGACGCGATCCGCGATTCGCGACGGCCCCGGAAAGTTCTTGACCAACCGATTCAGTCGACTGCTGCCCGCATTCTGGGTGGCGACCGCGATTGCCATTCTTCTGGTCCGCCTCGGAATCAACGGAATGTTCAGCGGTCAGGAAGGTATTTCCGATACCGAAGCGTTGATGAGCTTTTTTCTCGGCGGATTCTTTCTCAAGCCCGAGGTAGCAGTTCTGGGAGTGACCTGGACACTCACCGTTCAATTCCTCTTTTATCTCGCATGTGTAGCGGCTCGCCCGATACTGCGGCTGCGACCGATCGTCATGCCGCTCGCCGGTGGTGCGCTGTGCTCGCTGGTGCTGCTCTACAACGTCTACGCGCCGCTGCCGTACACCGTGCCGATGCTGTCCAAGATCGCCGCGACGCTGCCGGCCGTCTTCCTCGGCCAGATCATGTACCTCGCGTGGGCGAAGCTCGCTCCCGGCCGCTGGCTGATCGCGGCCGTCCTCGTCCAGATGCACGTCATCATCGTGGCGACCCAGTTCCGCGTCTACTGGGCCGGTGAGCACTATCTGTGGACCATTTCGGTAGTCGCTGCAGCGGTAGTTCTCATCGGCCGCTACGACGGCGTCCCGACGCGCTGGCCGATCGTGAAGTGGCTCTCGACGCGTAGTTACGTCATCTATCTCGTGCACACCCTGATCCTGTACCGCGTCGTCGAGAACACTGTTTTGTACGTCGGACCGACGCTGGCGTTTGCGCTCTTCCTTCTGGCCACGGCCGCGGTAGCAGAAATCGGCTACCGGTGGGTGGAGCTGCCCGGCGCCCGCGCGATCACGGCGTGGCGAAACAGTCGCTCGCGCGTAGCATCGAAGCATGAGCTGGTACGACGACATTCTGGGACGAGCGTCCGCAAGATCCACGCTGATCGCGCCTGAGGACGCACTCCCGGGCCGAGAGCAGAAAATGCCGGTTCCGACCGCGCACTACGTCAACGGGCATCCGTTGACGCCGCCGTTTCCGGCCGAACTGCAGACCGTCGTCGTAGGGATGGGTTGTTTCTGGGGCGCCGAGAAGGAGTTCTGGCAGCTTCCCGGCGTGTACACGACCGCTGCGGGTTATGCGGGCGGCTTCACGCCCAACCCGACGTACGAAGAGACGTGCTCCGGACGTACGGGTCACACCGAAGTCGTGCTGGTGGTCTTCGATCCCGCAGTGATCTCCTACGAGCAGATCCTGGCGCACTTCTGGGAGAACCACGATCCGACGCAGGGGATGCGTCAGGGTAACGACCAGGGCTCGCAGTACCGTTCGGCGATCTTCACGACGTCCGCGGAGCAGGAAGAAATCGCTCATGCGTCGGCCGTCGCTTTCGGTGAACGGCTTGCCGAAGCCGGATATGGAGCGATCACCACCGAAATCGGCCCGCTGCGCGACTTCTTCTACGCGGAGGATTACCACCAGCAGTATCTGGCGAAGAATCCCGGCGGTTACTGCCCGGTGCATGCCACGGGCGTCAGTTGCCCGGTCGGATTGCTCCGTCAGGATCAGGTTCCGGCGCAGACGGACATCCTTCCGCCGAGCGAATAACTGGACAGGTGTTGGAGGACACATGTGATCCAGCTCGTTAACACTTGCAACTAGATCGAAACAAAGGGAATCTCGATGTAAGAGTGTGTCGTCGAGAGAACTGAGCTCACAATGTCAGGTAGTACGCGAGGAACTGCGTCGCTGCTCCGACGCACCATTCATGTAGGCCACGATCCGATGGTTCGCCGCAGTGATCGGATCGAAGGGTTCATGTCCTTCGGTCTGATCATTTTCGCGATTCTTCTGCTGCCTCTCGCGGTATGGGCAGGGGCTGCGACTGCTTCGAGCCAGAACGCACTGATCGCCAAACAATCCGCCGAATTACACAGCATTTCGGCGACGACGACTGCAGATTCGACGCAGACCACCGCCTCGACAGCCGATTACATTGCGCCGCCCACCGAAATGGCCAGCGCGCAGTGGAACTGGAACGGCCAGGTTCATACGGGTGATGTCACTGTCGACTCGGCGACGCCCGCCGGCACCGAGGTCCCCATCTACGTCAATGATCAGGGCGACAAGACCGTAGCTCCGATCACTCAGAGCGCTGCCGACGTCGCAGCCGTGGTGACCGGGGTTTTCACCTGGTTCAGCGTGATGTCGCTGCTGGTCATCGCTTTCATGCTGGTGCGCGTCTTTCTCGACCGTTCCCGCTCGGCCCAGTGGGACCGAGACCTACGCGCGTTCCTCGACGCGAACGCGCTGTAGATCCCGGCCCATTCTTTACTGCAGTTGGGGCATGACCTCGCTTGCGACGAGTTCGAGATGATCCAGATCGGCGAGATCGAGAGTCTGCAGATACACGCGCTGTGAACCGGCCTCGGCGAAAGTGCCGATCTTGTCGACCAGCTCCGAAGGTGTTCCGGCCAGACCGTTCTCACGTAGCTCGTCGACGTCGCGTCCGATAGCCTCGGCGCGCTTCTTGATCTCCGCCTCGTCGCGGCCGCAGCACAGGACGAGAGCGTTGGAGTACACCAATTCGTTCGGATCGCGCTCGTGCTCGACGCAAGCCTGACGAACCCGCGCAAAGATGTCCTTCGTTTCCTCGAGGGACTTGAACGGGATGTTGAACTCGTTTGCGAACCGAGCGGCGAGCGCTGGAGTCTTCTTCTTGCCCGTGCCACCGATCAGGATCGGCGGACCGTCGACCTGGTGCGGTTTGGGAAGCGCGGGAGAGTTCTTGATCTGCACGTGCTTACCGTCGTAGTCGAACGTGTCGCCGACCG
>NZ_LVCT01000557.1:0-2563 GCF_001647205.1 Rhodococcus sp. EPR-134 | reverse complement strand
CTCTTCCTCGTACCAGCCGGCGCCGATGCCGAGGTCTACGCGGCCACCACTCATCTGATCGACCTGTGCGACCGAAATGGCCAGCGGTCCGGCGTGACGGAACGTAGCCGACGTCACCAGAGTACCGAGGCGGATGGTGGATGTTTCGCGGGCGATTCCGGCGAGCGTGATCCACGCGTCGGTGGGCCCGGGAAGGCCGTCGGAATTCATGGCGAGATAGTGGTCCGAGCGGAAAAATGCGCCGTAGCCAAGTTTTTCGGCGGTCTGGGCAACAGTCAGTAGTTGTTCGTAGGTAGCGCCCTGCTGGGGTTCGGTGAATATACGCAGCTCCATGACTTCCACTCTGCCACTATTTTGTGGAGGTCGGGACGACGGCACCGACTTGTCCGGCGCCGAAACACAGCGTAAGTCCCGGCGTTGTCGGCGTGATCTTCACACTGTTTCCGTGGCCGACCAGGCGCACGAACACCGAGTGCAAACCTTGGGTGACGGGTACGGATACTGCGTCGCCGGACTCCAACGCAACATCGATCGTTCCGTCGGCGCTGGCGAGGTAATTGAGCTGAACCGTCCATTCCCAGCCGGCCAGGGGGCCGTCGAGGGGGAGCTCGGTCGGGCCTTCGGCACGGATGCCGCAGTTCGGTGCCGTTCCTTCGGGAATCCTTCTCGTCCAGGTCACTTCGGCATCGACGATCTGACCGCTGTCGTCGATGGTGCGCAGAATCGGAGTGCTGGAAGAGAATTCGGGGCGATCAGGCAGCGGCGCGAGAACGTTGCTTGCCAAATTGTTCGGAAAGGCGACGGGAAGGAGCACTTGGATCGCGACGGGTTGCTCGAGCAGTGGAGCGTCCTGATTCTGTGACAACGACATTCGCGCGTTCGCGAGGTAGTCGCGGGTCGGGTTCTCGCGCCAGATGTCGACGAATGTGACGGTCGAGACGAGCGAACTGATCACGAAGAGCACTGACAGGCCGGCGGCGACTGCGACGGGCAAACGGGCCGGACGTCGCCGAGGCGCAGCGAGAATCAAAGCGGCGGCGAGGGCGAACACCGTCGCCGAATCCGTGAAGTAACGCAAGGTCTGCGCCAACTCGTACGTGGTGTCGGCGTCGGATCGGGTAGCGGTCATCGCCACGACAGAGGCCAGGAAGTACAGCGCCGCGGCGACCCAGATCCAGGCAGCGCCGCGTCGGGCACGCACGGTCATCACGACCGTCGTCAGCAGCGCGGCCCAGGCTGCGGCCACCAAGAGCGCCGGCGGATCGGCCCAGGCGGGGCTGGGGATCCACCGCTCCCAGCGCCAGGGGCCGCCGAGAAGAGTGGGAAGCATCCCCAAAGACGTTCCGTGATGCAGCAGTTCGGTGGACATCGAACGGCCGTATCCGGTGATCGGAGATTCGACAGTTGTCAGATACACCGGAATCCAGATCGCGAGCACGGCGGCACAGGCCGTCCACAGGAGTCGGCACTTCGTGATCGCACTTCGTATCGGCGTTCCTTCACCTTGTGTGCGCAAGTACAGCACCAGAAAAGCGAGTGCCACGAACGGAACGAGCACTGCTTTCTCGAAGAACAGCAAGGAGATGACAAAAACCGCGGTGCCCGAGAACACGTAGCGCACCTGCCCGGTGCGGTACAGCTTGATCGCGTCGCCGCATGCCCAGGCCAGCGCGATCTGGAGCGGCAATGCATTGAGCGCGGCTGCCCACCACGAGAACGCCGGAAGTGTCAGCGGGACGAACAGATACAGGAGCAGCGGAATCAACAGTGCCGGTCGCCGGCCGAGGACCAACCGAAGAGTGCGCAGAAGCGCCAACGACGCGGCGGCCTGACCGATGACGAGCAGCGTTGCCGACAGCGCCCAGTTGTACGGCGCGATACGGGCGATCAACCCGGTGAAGAAGAAGGCCGCGGGCATGAAGTGACCGTCGTGGTCGTAGAGCAGGAGTTCGCTCGAGAAGAGTGGGAAGCGTCCTCCGCGGCCCATCAGGATGAGGTCGTCCCAGTAGAAGTAATTGCTCGCGGCAACCCAGACGCGAATGACGAGCTGACATCCGATCAACACGAACGCGAGCTGCGTGACCCGTCTCGGGGTGAACGTCAGAGTTGGCTCGGGCTGTGGAGAAGTCATCGACGGTCATGCTTCCAGGTGTGTCAAAAACCGACTTTTCATAAAAAGGGGATACCGGTCTTTTCTGTCTTTTCGGGAGCAATTTCTGAATGGATTGTGAACTTTGCCGGGATAAATGACGTCGACGCCCGAAAGTTCACTGACCTGCGGTGTCAAATTCATCCTCGAGCCTGTGCATCGTTCGCTAACACCTGTCAGCAAATTCTCAGGGTCTTGCCCGTGACCTGTGGATAAAGCCCGATTCATTCATCCAGAACTGTGGATGAACCTGTGGAAACTGTGGATAACTCGAGTTTTTAAGTGGCGGAGGTCACATTATTCGAACAATGCAGGTGAACGCGGTGGAGGTTCGATCACAAATCGGGAGTGAATCCATTTGCTGCCGTTACCGATACGGCGTGACAGAATCGAAGTTGTGAGTGTCGTTCAGGT
>NZ_LVCT01000556.1:0-3707 GCF_001647205.1 Rhodococcus sp. EPR-134 | reverse complement strand
AGATCTACCAACCGCCCAACCGCCGTGGCTTCCGCTGGATCGCGCGCTCCCCGTCCGACCCCCGCGGCGTGGGGGACGCACCAGTGCGTCGTAGCTTCTCCACTCCGCGCTACGACGCTGTCCCGCAGTGGGGACTCCAGGACGTCGTCGACAACTCACCGGTGCCGCCCTCGCGAGCGGACCGGATGGCCGACCGAGTCGGGCCGTTGCTGACGCTCGCAACGATCCTCTACGGACTGGCAGTGTTCGCCGAACTGGGCAGATACGCGATCCTGGTCCGCAACCGCACCAGGCTGATCCCGCAGCCGCTGCTCACGGTCTCCGACGCCGCCGTGTACTTCACTCAGTTGGGTGGACTGCTGATCTCGGTCTTCGCGGCAATCGCCGCTGTGTGCTGGCTGCTTCGTCGGCGTCGTGAACACTTCGCAGGTGCCCGGGAATCCGATCCACGCACAGCGTCGGAAGTTGTCGTCGGCTGCGCTGTGCCGATCCTCAACCTCGTGATGCCGGCCGTTTATCTCTTCGAGTTGGTCCGCCGCGATCCGCGCGGAACCCTGCTGGTCAAGATCTGGTGGGGCTTCTGGGCATTCAGCGCTCTGCTGCTGGTGGTCAACGCGTGCTGGCGATCACGCCCGGGGATTCAGGCAATGGCCGACGGGGTTCTGCTGAACGCTTTCATCGCACTGATCGCTGCCGTCACCGCGGCGTTGACGCTCGTCGTGATCCGCCGGATCGAGCGCAAGAGCTGGCGCGGTGAACCGGAATCGGAAACCCGCTGGGTGCCAGTGCCGCGCTCGGTGCTGGAAGAAAAGACGGTGCTGGAAGAGAAGACGGTGCTGGACGAGAAGGAGACCGCTGCCCTGTGAGCCCAGATCGTCGAGGTCCACTCGTCGTTGCGCACCGAGGTGCGTCGGCTGCGCGGCCGGAGCACACCCTCGCCGCCTACGAACTGGCCCTCGAGGAGGGTGCCGACGGGCTCGAATGCGACGTCCGGCTCACCCGCGACGGACACCTGGTCTGCGTTCACGACCGCAAGGTCGACCGCACCTCCAGCGGGACGGGGATCGTCAGCGAGATGACGCTCGATTCGCTGAACGCTCTGGACTACGGGTCGACGAGCGAACCGGCCGAACTGCTGACTCTCTCCGATCTCATCACCCTCGCTCTGGATTTTGCGCGCCCGGTGAAGCTGTTCATCGAGACCAAGCACCCCGTGAGGTTCGGCGGATTGGTCGAAGCCAAACTCCTGGCGGAACTGCACCGCTTCGGGATCGCGTCACCGCCGTCGGCCGATCATTCGCGCGCTGTCGTCATGTCTTTCTCGGCGAGTGCGGTGTGGCGAGTGCGTCGTTCGGCACCGCTGCTGCCGACGGTCCTGCTCGGTGACGCGTCGCGGTACCTCGGCGGCGGTGCGTCGACGGCTGTGGGCGCTACGGCGATCGGGCCGTCGATCAAGGCTCTGCGCGAACATCCCGATCTGGTCGATCGGGCCGCTGCTGCGGGTCGCGCGACGTACTGCTGGACCGTCGACGACAAAGCGGATGTGGACCTGTGTCGTGAGCTCGGGGTCAGTTGGGTTGCCACCAACCATCCCGGGCGCACGAAGCAATGGCTGGGCAGCGTGTAGATTTTGCCCTCGTGGCCAAGAAGAGCAAAAGAAACAGTGGACCGAAGCAGGGCAGCGCACGCGCAGAGAAGCTGGCGGCACGCCAAGCAGAGCGTGAAGCCGCTGCCGGCGTAGTCAGCCGCCCGTTCGAGGGCCTTGCCGCCGAGTGCGATCTGGTTGCGCTGCGCGAATTCGTTCCGTCCGCCACGGCTCCGTTGCCGGTCATCGGCTCCGACCGTCCCGTCACGTTGGCAACGGTCCTCCCCGGCGCTGTTGCCGCACTCGTCCGTGACGAGGGCGAGACGGCCACAGGATTTGTCGGTGTCCAGGTTCAGGCGCACTCGGCCGACCTCGGCGCAGACCTCGCCGCTTCGGTGAACTGGATCAAGGACGCGGCCCCCGGCGACGCGCTTTCTGCCGCGAACCCCGATTCCGAGACCCCCGCAGTCACCGCTGTCGTCGATCCCTCGGCCCTGCTCGACATCACCGTGCACCAGAACTTCAACTGGTGGATCCCCGAGGGCGTCGAAACCGATCCCGAGGTTGCCGCCACCGTGCAGCACGCCAACTCGGCGATCATGCCCTCTGCACGCCTCGAAGGCGACGGCCTCGTTGCCGCGTGGTGGGTCGACGCCGGCGAGAAGGCGCACCTGCGTTGGGTTCGTCCCGAGAGCGAAGACGACCTGATGCTCGCGCTGGCGCGCGTGCACGCGACCGGTGGACTGCATCTGGGTGAGGGCTCGCGCTACGCAGGCTCGTTCCGCACCCACGGCCTGTTGGTTCCCGTCTTCGACCTCGACCGCGAAAAGCATGCAAACGAGTGGGTAGCGGCAACCGTCGAGCTCGGTGAGCGTCTTGCCGAGGCTCTGGCCGTCGATGCTCCGCTGACCTCGGCCGAGCTTCGCTCGCGCGACGGACTTCGTGGTCGCCAGGTCACGCTGCGCTGATTTTTTCGCCCGAACTATAGGCGTTACGCGAAGTTACGGTTAATGTTGGTGACATGACCTTGTCGCATGACATCTCCGGTAGTGGTCCCACGCTTGTGCTCGTCCATGGCATCGTCCATCGACGGCAGGCGTGGGATTCGCTTTTGAACCAGCTGACGCCGTACCGCCGCGTCGTCACCGTCGACCTGCCGGGTCACGGAGAGTCGCTGCTGCCCGAACTCGGTCCGGACGTCATGGGACAGCTGATCGACGATGTCAGTGAGTTCGTCAAGGAAGTGACGCCGGCGGGGGAGCGTGCCCACGTCGCGGGAAACTCCCTCGGCGGCTGGATTGCCCTCTCGCTGGCAGCGCGCGGAGATGTCGCGTCGGCGACAGCTCTTTCGCCGGCCGGGTTCTTTGTCAATCACCTCGATCAGGTGCGAGCGATCAACACGTTCCGTGCACTGCGCGGCACGGCCAAGCTCATGGGTGACGGATTGCCACGCGCATTGCGGTACAAGCTGATTCGCTATCCGGCGCTCGCCGCGTTCTTCGCTCATCCGAGTCATGTCGGTTATGCAGCGGCGTTGGCCGACTGCCGTTCGCTCGTGTCGAACGAACTCGTCGATCTCGGTCTAGAGATGGACTTCGTGCTGCCGCCCATCGTGGATCCCACTGTGCCGGTGACGGTTGCGTGGGGTCGACGCGATCTCATCCTGCCCGTGTATCAGGCGCAGCGCGTGAAAAAGCCGTTCCCGCAGGCAAAGTTGATGGTTCTGCCCGGCCTTGGGCACGTACCGATGACAGATGCCCCCGAGCTGATCAGTTCGATCCTGCTGGCAGGAAGCGAACCGTTCGGCTCGAGGGCAAAATCCGTGAGTGCTGCAGGCTAGATGGTTCCGCCGGCTGCGCTCGGTGCACCGGTGGTGTCACCGACGGTGCTCATCTCGCGGGACACGAAGTCTTCGAGGTCGAACAGGTTGGCGCCTGCGCGGTCCGCGATGGTGAGAAGTGTTGTCATGCTTGCAACTTCCTCGACCTGCTCCTTGAGGAACCACTGCATGAACTGCTCGCCGAGGTAGTCGCCTTCTTCGCGGGCAGTGCTCGCGAGCTGGACGATTTGCTCGGTGACCGTCTTCTCCTGCGTCAGCGCGAGAGCGATGGGCTCGCGGGCA
>NZ_LVCT01000555.1:0-12967 GCF_001647205.1 Rhodococcus sp. EPR-134 | reverse complement strand
CGCTCTTCCACAGCCTGCTTGTAGAAGTGCTTTGCCAGCTGTGGCAGATCCGCATTGTCGAAGTAAACCGCTGTCGCGATGTACTGATGCGAAGCGTTGAACTCGTTGCGAATCTGGTCTCGGAGTAGTGCGTGGAATTTGGTCATGTGAGTCTCCCCAGAAGTCATGAATTCCAAGATAGTGCAGGTCAGAGGCCCTGTCATCCCAGTATGACCTTATTGTGGTAAGCGTTCCCAAACTAAAGAAGACCTAATTTTTCTTCGAATTCGGTGAGGTTATCGAGCCCGGTGAATTCGAATGTTTCATTTAGGAATGTCCATTTCACCAGGCGAGTTCCGCGCATTTACCGTCGCTTCCCTGTAGTTCCACCTGTACGGTGGCGTGCCCCAGTTCGAATTCCTCGGCAAGCAAGGTTCGGGTTGCTGCGAGCACCGTTGTGGGATCGGCGTCACTGACCGCGGTGACGTGAACGGAAGCAACTTCCATCCCCGAGGTGAGTGTCCAGACGTGCAGATCGTGCGCGTCGACGACTCCCGGCAGAGCGTTGATCTTCTCGATGATCGAGGTGACGTCGATGCGGTCGGGAGCCTGCTGGAGGAGGATGCGAACGGCGTGGCGGCCCAGGTTGAAGGCACGTGGCAAGACGAAGAGGCCGATCGCGACGCCGATGACGGGGTCGGCGTAGCGCCAACCGAACGCGAGCGTGACCAAGCCGCTGACCAGGACGCCGATGGACCCGACCATGTCTGCCATGACTTCGAGGTAGGCGCCGCGGATGTTGATGCTTTCCTTCGCGCCGCTGCGCAGCATGAGGAAGGCGATGACGTTCATCGCCAGACCGACGACGGCGACTGTCGCGACGGGAAGGCCGGGAACCTCGGGCGGATCCGTGAAGCGGCTGGCGGCCTCGTAAAGCACCCACCCGGCGACTGCGAAGAGCAGGATCGCATTGGCCAGTGCCGCAAACACTTCCGTGCGGTACATGCCGAAAGTACGGTCGGGGCGCCGGGCGGCACGCTGTGCGACGAGGATCGCGGCGAGCGCCATGAAGATGCCGAAGATGTCTGTGAACACGTGCGCCGAGTCCGAGAGCAGGGCCAGTGACGAGGTGAAGAGGCCGACCGTCACCTGCAGCACGAAGGTCACCAACCCGAGGCCGGCGGCGATCCACAGTTTGTTGACATGCTTGCCGCTGTTGCTGGTCGCAGCCTCGGCGGGGGAGATTCCGTGCCCGTGTCCGTGTGACATCGAAGGTCCTTTCGTCGACGCCAGCCTAGACACATATGCATATATGCGCAATAGTGCATGTCTTAAAAACTATGCAACATAGTTGTAAGGTGGCGGCGTAGACCTTCATTTGTCATCGACGCGAGGACCGAGAAGTGGGAAGACATCGAAAATCCGAGCCGATCAGACCCGGTGGGCGCATGGCCGCGGTTTCCGTGGCGACGGGTGCAATCCTCGCGTCCGGCACTTCCATCGGGCACGCGTCGCCGCCGTCGGTTGTAGTCGAGGATGCATCTGCGGTGTCGGCGCCGGAGATCCTCGACCTTGTCCGGTCGACGGATCTTGCCGGAATAGCCGAACAACTCGGCAAGACGCGACAGCTCGAATCCGAGCGAGCGGCGCTGGCGTACGAGGCCGAAAAGCCACAGGTGATGGCCCCCGTCAGCGGGACGATGACGTCCAACTTCGGTCCACGGTGGGGAACCACCCACTACGGTCTCGACATCGCGAACGCGATCGGAACGCCCATCGTGTCGGCGACCGACGGTGTGGTGCTCGAATCCGGTCCCGCCGCGGGATTCGGGCTCTGGGTCCGCATCCAGCAGGACGACGGGACCGTCGGCGTCTACGGACACATCAACGAGGCGCTCGTGGTTGCGGGTCAGAAGGTGCGGGCGGGTGAGTTGATCGCGACCGTGGGCAATCGTGGACAATCGACAGGACCACACCTGCACTACGAGGTGTGGCAATCTGACGGACAGAAGACCGATCCGCTCGTGTACCTGAATTCCCGGGGCGTGTCGTTCGGGGAGAAGACCACGGGCGACTGAAGTTCTGTCACGACGCGATGGAGGAGCAATGCAGGGGCTGGGCGGACTCGAAGCCGAGGTCATGGATGTGCTCTGGCAGTCCGACGACGCGCTCTCGGTCAAGGATCTGGTCGAGATCCTGGGTGAGCGTCGACAACTTGCGTACACCACGATCCTGACCGTCGTGACGCATCTCTTCGACAAGGGCTGGGTGAGTCGTGAGAAGAAGAGTCGCGCCTACTTCTATCGGCCGAGTCGCAGCCGTGAAGAGGCCACATCCAGAGCGCTGCGCGAATTGTTGGACAGCAGTTCCGATTCCGCTGCCGTGCTGTTGCACTTCGCCAAGACCATGACAGATGCCGAGAACGAGGCCCTGCGCCGGGGTCTTTCCGGGGAAGGTGTGCAATGACATTGGCGTTGCCGATGTTTCTCGGTGCGATGCTCGTGGGATTCCTGGTTCCGAGAGTGTTGCGAGCCGTTTCCTCGGCGTTGTCACCGGCGGTGCTGCTCGCGGCGTGGCTCGGCAGCATGGCGTCGGCTCTGTATCTCGCTCTCTCCGCGGTCTTGGTTCTGGTGTGGCCGAGCCACGCGCCGGTCGAGGGGCTGGTCGACGGTATCGCTCGGTGTTTCAGCGCCTTCGCGCACGGCACGAGTTCATGGGTGGGTGAACTGATCACCGGCACAGCCGTTGCTGTGGTGGGTGTGATCGCCGTTCGGATCGTGCTGGCCGGCCGCAAGCAGGCACGTGAGCACGCGAGGGTCCGAGATTTCCATCGTGATGTTCTCTCGATCGTCGCGCGCCGCGACAACTCGGAGTCCGACGTGTTGTGGCTGGATCATCCGCTGCCTATGGCGTACAGCGTCGCCGGAAAGCCTGGATTTGTTGTTGCGACGCAAGGCTTGTCATCCGCTCTCAGTGGAGGCGAGCGGGATGCTGTCCTCGCGCACGAGCGTGCACACCTGAGCGGCGGTCATCACCGAATTGTCGGTGCGTGCGAAGTCTTGGCCGCTGTTCTTCCGCGAGTGCCGTTGTTCGCGGCGGCACCCGCTGCCGTCGGCGCGATCGTCGAACTGTCGGCGGACAGACACGCCGCTCGCGTCACCAGCCCGGCTGCGGTGCGTTCCGCCCTTGCCGTGGTGTCGAAATCGCCGCTTCCTCAGCCGGACTGGAGCTTGAGCGATCGCGGCAGCGCGACCGCGGTGCGATTGAGTTCCCTGGTCGACGGCGACGTGGCGTCGCCTCGGCGACTGACCTGCGCGGTGGCGGCCTGTGTGCCGGCCGCTGTCACGACGGCCGTTGCCGCAGCCGTGACGGTGGCCGTCTCCGCGGGGATCTGCGCTGTTCTGACCTGATCATTCTCCCAAGGCCGAATCGATCTGGGCTTTCAACTGCTCGTAGCTCGGCATCTGGTCCAGCTTCACGTCGTTGAGGAACAGCGTCGGAGTACCTTGGACGCCGAGGCGTCGGCCTTCTTCGAAGTCGCGCTCGACCCGCTCGCGGACGCCGCGGCTGCCGAGGTCGGATTCGAATCGGGCCATGTCAAGTCCGAGATCTTGTGCGTAGGAACGGAACAGCGCCTCCTGTGATTCGGCGGATTCACCCCATTGCGACTGCGTCTCGTACATTTGCTTGTACATCTCGACGAATTTGCCCTGGCGAGATGCGGATTCGACGACCTGCGCCGCGAGAGTGCTGTTGGTGTGACTCGGAATCGGAAAGTATCTGATGCCGAACGTGATTCGACCCTCGTACTCCGCTCTGATCCGCTCCATCGTCGGGTACAGCGCGAAACAGGCTTCGCATTCGAAGTCGAGGAACTCGACCAGGTTCACCTTGCCGTCGGCGGCCGAGGTCAATCGGTACGCGTCGTCGGTGAGGACGGCGGTGGATTGTGCTGCCCGATCGGCGTTCTCGTTGTCTGCCCGAATCGGATCGACGGTGATGAACGTGATCAGTGCTACCGCGAACACCGCGATCAGGGCGGCGGATATCTTCATGCTTCTGGACACTGCTGTGCACCTGTACCTTCCGTCGAATTCCTAAATACTATCCAACATAGTAGTTAGGTGTAGAGTCGACGGTACCCGCATGGAGACGAAGGAGGACCCGCCGGTGAAGCGTTCGTGAATGACACGCCGCCGCCGTCGATCGGGCAGATGCTGGAGTGGGATACCTCATCCCTCCCGCTTCTTCCTGCCCTGGGAGTTGTTCTTGCACTCTGGTATTGGACTGGCGCTCAGCGAGTTCGCGCGAGTGGGCGACCATGGCCGTGGTATCGGACAGCGTGTTTCCTCGGCGGGTGCCTGCTGCTGATCGCGGTAACCGGACTGAAGGTCGAGAGCTACGGCTACGAACTCTTCAGCGTCTGGATGTTCCAACACCTGACGCTCTCGATGGCGATCCCGCCGCTCTGGGTACTGGGCTCGCCGGGACTGCTGCTACTACGTTCGACGCCGCACCGAGGAATAGGAAAAGGCATTCTCGCGCTTGCCCTCTCGGCATTGCGTAGCCCACCGGCGCGGTGGATGCTGCACCCCGGGTTCACGATCCCGGTATTTCTGTTCAGCTACTACGGGATCTACCTGTCGCCGATCTTCGACACCGTCTCGGCGTTACCGGCTGGACACGTCTTTCTCGAAATCTTCTTTCTCGCCAGCGGTCTGCTCTTCATCATGCCGGTGCTCGCCACCGGCCCACTGCCGGTGCGACAGAGCTACCTCGGCCGGTGTTTCGACCTGTTCGTGGAGATGCCGCTGCACGTGTTCATCGGCGTCGTACTCATGATGGCGACAAAGCCGCTGCTGACCACGTTCGTGGATCCGCCTCCCGAGTGGGGCGTGGACGTGATGCAGGATCAGCAGCTGGCGGGCGCCCTCGCGTGGTCGTACGGAGAGCCCGTCGCGCTGGTGGTGGTCGTGATCTTCGCGATGCGCTGGAACCGCGACGACAAACGGATGAATGCCGACCTGGACCGCCGCGCCGAGATCGACGGCGACAGTGATCTGGAGGCGTACAACAATTTCCTCAGATCACTGAACGCCGCCGAGCGGCCTGAGACTCGGTAGGCCGGTGGCCCTCAGACGCCGCCGCCGGCGGGCGTCGGCGCCATTGCGTCGGCAGCGGCCGGGGTGTTCATCTCGCGTGCGACAAACGTTTCGAGGTGGAACAGGTTGTCGCCGGCGCGGTCGACGATGGTGAGAAGTGTTGTCATGCTTGCCACTTCCTCGACCTGTTCCTTGAGGAACCACTGCATGAACTGCTCGCCCAGGTAGTCGCCGGTATCGCGCGCGGTGCGTGCCAGCTGCGTGATCTGCTCCGTGACCGTCTTCTCCTGCTCGAGTGCCAACTCGACCGGAGCCCGGACACTGTCGAACTTCGTCACGACGTCGTCGATGCCCGGAACGTCCACGTCGAGGTCGTTGTCGAGCAGGTACTGGATCATCATCATCGCGTGACCGCGTTCCTCGGTGGCCTGGCTGTAGAAGCGCGCGGCCATCTGCGGAAGATCGTGTGCATCGAAGTACACCGCTACCGCGATGTACTGCTGCGATGCAGTGAACTCGTTACGGATCTGCTGACGCAGCAGAGTGGTGAATTCGCTCGAGTTCTTCGCCTGTGTCATCCCAACAGGTTACTGGGTCGTCGCCGCTGAGAGGGAGCTACTTCTTGTCGAGCTGATCGATGACGAAGCCGACAGTTTCCGGTCGGTACCCGTAGACGAACGAGTCCTTTTCGCCGACGTACCAATCGCCGCACTGCAAAGAACTGCCCTTCTCGACCCCCGTCGGCCACCACTGTGCGGACAACGATGCGGGACGAGTTTCGACGGTGGGTCGTGCGATGCAGCTGTTGTGATCTATCTCCGCGATGTTCGCAGTCATTCGCAGGATGCGTTCGTTGCCGGTGGTGCGGATGACCTCGTCGATACCCGTTGCGCCGGCGGGAACCCAACTCGGCAGTGTGTCGATTCCGTTGGATGCTTGTGCAAAAGAGAAGGTTTCGGTTTTCTTGTACGCCTTGGAGTCGTCGAACTTCTCGAAGGTTCCGGAGCAGGACGTCACGAGTGCAGCAGCTCCGACGGCGGCGGCAACGACGGCGAGAGTGCGGAATCGGTGGTGTGTTGTGTTCATACCTTCACGGTATTTTTCGGCCGCCGATTCCGCGTCCTGCCGGAAAGCGATTTGTTCGCCGGGCTTGTCCTCCCGCGGTACTACCGGAACTCAGGGCGATTACCCCGTGGTGATCAGATCCTGTGGAATCTGCTGATCGTTGGCCAGGGCGTCGAAGAACTGCGAAGCGCGCGCCTTGTCCCACAACAACACGTTGCCCGAACCGTCCACGTCCTCGAAACCGGCGACCGGAACCGTCGTGGTGGTCATCCCGCCGCGAAGCGCCCAGGCGAGTGAGGCCAGATTCCAGATGTGATCGCCTTCGTCGACCTGTAGAGATTTGGCGGTATCGGAGACGAGTGGCCACAACCGGAACGGATTGAGGAACGTGGTCGGACTCGTCGCCTTCGACAGCAACGCCGACATGAACTGGCGCTGGTTGTTCATGCGGTCGAGGTCGGCGAGCGCCGTCGCGCGAGTTCGCACGAACCCGAGTGCGTCCGAACCCTTCAAGTCCTGGCATCCGGCGGGGAGGTTGATCCCGGCCAGCGGATCGTCGATCGGCTGTGCCAGGCACACGTTGACGCCACCGACGGCGTCGACGATGCCGGCGAACCCGCTGAATCCGATCTCGGCGTAGTGGTCGATGCGAAGCCCCGTTGCCTCTTCGACGGTCTGCACCAGCAATGGAGCGCCACCGAAGGCGAAGGCGGCGTTGATCTTGTCGGAGCCGTAGCCGGGGATGGGAACGTACGAATCGCGGGGGATGCTGACCATGGTCGTCTTCCCACTTTTGGGGACGTGGACCAAGATGACCGTGTCAGTGCGCTTGGGACCGGTGTCGCCGCCCGTCGCAAGGGCTTGCTCCTGCTCGGGGGTGAGCCCCTCACGACTGTCGGACCCGACGATCAGCCAGTTCGTGCCCGGAGTATCGGCGACGCGTCCCGCGTAGTCGGGCAGCGCGTCGATTCGATTGAGCGAACTGTCGACGTAATAGATCGCGCCGGCCAGCGCGAGCAGTAAGACCAACAACGTGATGCCGATACGTCTACCCCAGCTACGACGCTTGCGGGGGCGTCGCTGCTTCGGAGGTTCTGGAGGGCGCGGCGGGGCGTTCGGCGGGGTTCGGCGCGGCGGTGCGGGCGCGTACTTCGCCTGGCGCTGCGGATCCTGACGCGGCGGCCCCTGCCTGCGCGGGTCGTCCTGAAACGGTTGCGGGCGCTGGGTCGGCGCCCAGTCCTCACGCCTGGGCTGCTGCGGCGCTTGTGGTGGGACCTGTGACCAGGCCTGATTGGCCGGATTCTGCTGCTGCGGGCGTCCGTCGCGGCGAATGACCGTCGGCCCTTCCGGCGGCATCGGTGGACGCCGCTGCGGGGGTGGGCCCTGACGGGGTGGATTCTGGCGTGGAGGGTTCTGCCTCGGAGGCATCGGTCCACGCGGAGGTGGCCCTGGCGGCTGGCGCCGCGGAGGGCGCTGAGGATATTCGGAGTCGCCGGTCACCAGTTCACGGTACCGGTCACGGCAGCCAGGAGACGTGATCGCGCAGGAGGGCGTAACCGATGAACGCCACCATGTCGATGAGAGCGTGGGCGATGACCAGCGGCCAGAGTTTCCCGGTGCGCTGCCAGTACCGGCCGAACACGAGCCCCATGATCACGTTTCCGACGCCGCCACCGAATCCCTGATAGAGGTGGTAACTGCCGCGCAGGAGTGACGACGCGAGCAGTGATTTGTTCTCGCTCCAACCCAGCGTTCGGAGGCGAGTGATCAGGTAGGCGACGACCAGCACCTCTTCGGCACCGGAGTTCGCGATCGCGGACAGTACGAGGATCGGCACCCGCCACCAGTGATCGTCGAGCGCACTGGCCTGGACGGTGAGGTTGATGCTCAGTGCCTGAGCCACGAGATAGAACAGCAGACCGGGGAGACCGATCACAGCGGCGAGGCCGAATCCCGGTGCTATGTCGCGCCCGAATCGAGGCTTGGGGGTCAGTCCCGCAGCACGTGGACCGATCCCCGAACGCCACAGTAGATAGAGTCCCAGCGCTGCCCACGCGAGAAGCTTTGCGACGCCCAGCAATTGGCGCGCCAGGTCGATCCAGTCGATGGCGGCCCGTGACGGGTTGAGTGCAACCGTCTGATCCGAGAGCGCAACCGGCGTCGCCAGGGATTCGGCGAGCGAGAGGATCCCGGACAATCCGCTGAGTCCGAAGGTGACCAGCAGGACGATCGTGATCTCGATCCAGACTCCGCGTCTGGCGGTCGGATCGAGTTCCGGGCCGGCCGGGACGGGAGTCGGCGGCCGTAACCACGTGCGGACGGTTTCGCGGGCATTCACCCGCGCAACGCTAGCCGTTTGATGCGCCGCCTGATCGGAGGCCGTTGAGGAAAGGGCACCCGACCAGCATGCGGATGGCGCGGCTCAGCGCGGGAGCGTCGTCGACGGGGTTGGCGAACGGCATCCACACGTCGCGGTCACCGGTGTGATCCTCGACCCGCAGGCGAAGTCCGTAGCGGTCGATGCCGAGTGGGCGAACGCGTCCGGTGCGCATGTACGGGGGAAGCTTGCGTACGAGCAGGTCCACGAGGTCGCGGTGGTCTTCGTCGAGATGCTGCAGCCATGCGGTCTCCATTTCCCAGAAGGGATCGGGGCTGGCGTTCAGCAGTTCGTCCACGGCGACGGGTTCTGCCCCCGTTGAATCAGCGACTACAGCCGAGGCCAGGCTCAAGCGAAGGAGGACCGAGGTGTGGCCGATGTCGAGGAGTCCCGGGTGTGGATGTTCGGATGCGACGTCGTCGGCGAGAACGCGTGCCTCGTAGTCGGGCACGGCGTGCAACGAGCCGCGAAGCCACACGAGGGAGCGCACGGGCTCACGCAGCCGCAGTGGTGCGTGATCGGTGATCTCGAGGACGGCAGGCAGGCCGCCGCCGCCGGAGTTCCAGGCCAGAGCCGCAGCTGCGGAGGCATGTGGGACTGCAACGACGACGTCACCGTTCGAACGCAGGTGATGCACCGACGTGGCGGTGGGATCGCTGCCTTCGATGGCGAGAACTGCGTCTTGTGCGCGCACACAGGCGCTGCGGACGCGTTCGGCGGTGGACGGGCCGGTGCTGGTCTTCGTTGCCATGCTGCCCCCTTGGCGGGTGTTCTCTCGAACTCCATCGGATGATGAGGTAACCCTAACCTAAGGCGCTTCGGTGTGAATCGCAAGACTTTTGCGCAACTCGCGTGGAATCCGCCGCCTGCGCCGGGGTTACGGTTTGTCTGTGGCCATTCCTCTCTCACTCGGGCTGCCCGCCCCGAGAAACTCGCGCGGACTCCTCGAAGCACTCTTTCTCCCGGTTGTTCCGGCGTCGGTTCTGATCGGTGGCGAAGCAGCAGGCCGGGTTGTCGTCCGTCTCGATATCGATCCGGAAGAACTGCGTGCGGACACGGAAGCGTCGTACGAGGCCGTCCGTTTCGACGTCGACGTCACCACCGACCAGATCGACGACGCGATCGCGCTGCGCCTGCCCGCTCCGCTCGCTGTGTATGTCGACGGCGGCGAAGAGGATCTGACACCCGCTGAAGCGGCGCTGCGTCTGTGCGAAGGTGGCCGGATCCCCGGACTCGCCGCCGGTCTTACGCCCACCGAAGTGGCTGATTTCCTGGCGGTACTCGCGCACGAGTCCGTCGGTTTCGTAGCCCGCGCGGCCGACGGCGACGAGGTGATCGCCCTGCTGTGTGGCACCGTCGCTGCACTGCGCGGCGACGACGTGCGCGCCGCGATGGTCGATCCGAAGCCGGAAAAACTTGCCACGCTGATCCCCGAAGCCGCGTCGGCCATGCGTGAGGTGCTGCTCACGATCGAGGTCGCGGATCTGCCTGCAGTGGAAACGGCTTTGCGTGCCGCGGGTTTGCAGTGACCGGCGTGGGTCGGTGCGTAATCTTTTAGGCGTGCCAAGAATCGCGTATTTCGGTCCGTCGGGAACCTTCACGGAGATAGCTCTCGCCCAGTTGGAGGCTGAGGGCGCGTTCGGCGAAACCGTCGAGCGAGTACCGGCCGGCAGTCCGCCGGCGACTCTCGACATGGTTCGCGACGGTTCCGTGGACGGAGCCGTGGTTCCCTTCGAGAACTCGGTGGAAGGCGGCGTAGCTCCGACGCTCGATTCACTCGCTCTCGGTTCGCCGCTGCAGATCGTCGCCGAAACCGATCTGGACGTGAGTTTCTCCATCCTGGTTCGGGCCGGGACCACCGCCGATCAGGTCCGAACGATCGGCGCGTACCCGCATGCGGGCGCGCAGGTCCGCGGATGGATCGCCGAGAACCTGCCCCAGGCCGAGGTGGTGTTGGCCTCGTCCAACGCCGGTGCGGCCCTGGATGTGCAGGCCGGAACCGTCGACGCCGGTGTGTCCACGGCTTTGGCCGGTCAGATGCTCGGACTCGAGAGCCTGGCGGACAACGTCGCCGATGTAGGCGGCGCCCGCACACGTTTCGTGTTGGTCACCAAGCCGGCCCCGGTTCCGGCGCGGACCGGTGCCGATCGCACCGCGCTGGTGCTTCATCTCGACAACGCTCCCGGCTCCCTGGTGCGTGCACTCTCCGAATTCGCCGCTCGCGGTATCGACCTGACTCGGATCGAATCACGGCCGATGCGAACGGAATTGGGCACGTACCGGTTCTTCGTGGACTGCGTCGGACACGTCGAGGACTCGCTGGTGGCCGAGGCGATGCGTGCGCTGCATCGTAAATCCGGAGTCCGCTTCCTGGGGTCGTGGGCGACAGCGAATTCGACCGGGCCACAACCTCCTTCGGACGAAGAAGCGATTCGGTGGATCGACGAACTCAAGCATGGAGGGGGAGAACGATGACCGGAAGGCTCATCCTCGTTCGGCACGGTCAGACGGAGGCGAATGTCGCCAAACGTCTCGACACCGCCCTGCCAGGAGCAAAGCTCACGCCGGAAGGGTTGGCGCAGGCCGAGACGTTGGGCATCGGCCTGGCTTCGGCGCCTCCGCTGGCACTCGTATCGTCGTTGGCTTTGCGTGCCCGGCAGACCGCAGGTTTCGTGGAGCAGGCCGCCGGTGTCACTCTGGATGTGCGGGACGGATTGCACGAGGTGCAGGCCGGTGACCTCGAAGATCGTACCGACGAGGCCGCGCACCGACTGTTCATGGAGACGTTCCATCACTGGCACACCGGCAACCTCGGCGCTCGCATCCCCGGTGGTGAAACGGGATACGACGTCCTGGAGCGGTACGTCCCCGTCGTCAATTCGTTGCGCGAAGAATTTCTCGAAGGCTCACGAGACGGCGGCGACATCGTCGTGGTCAGTCATGGTGCGGCGATCCGTCTCGTTGCAGCCCAGCTTGCCGGTGTCCCCGGTCTGTTCGCAGCCAACAACCACTTGGCCAACACCGAGACCGTCGAACTGTTGCCTTCGGTCGACGGCGGTTGGGAGTGCCTGCGCTGGGGAACCGTCAACCCGCCGTTCGAGCACCGACTCATCCCCGGTGCCGACGACGTGATGGGCTGACGGCCGGCTTCACCACCAACTGGTCTGGACGCTCAGTTGGCGCCCGAGTTCAGCGGACAGCGTGCTCACGTAGCTGGCTGTCAGGTGGTGGGAATCGTGATACACCAACACATTTCCCTCCACGACGCGGCACAACTCCGGTCCGCAGACGCCGTCGCTGAGGTCGAGTAGACGGACGTTGGTCAGATCGCCGATCGCCGACGGCGCCGGATTGACGTCGCTGAGCATTTCGGACCGTGGCATCGCGCAGTGATCGGGTGACGTGGTTGTCGCCAGACAGTCGATCGCGCGGTAGGCGACGCCGTCGTGGTGCAACCACGGGGTATCGCGGATGGCGAGTACGTCGATACCGTCGCGCCCCAGTTCCTCCCACACGTGTACGTAAGACTCGGGCGTCACGTCGCCAGGGCCGTCGGAACTCGGCCTGGTTGCCGTCGTGAACACGAAATCGGGTGAGGCGTCGGCCAACTCGGTCAGCACTCCACGCGACCAGTCGACGCAATCCGGATAGTCGTTGTCCGACAACGTCTGCATGGAGTCGATGGTGAGCGGGCAGCCCATCTTCAGATACGTGTCGACGCGGAACCCGTGACTCTTGCCGAGTTCGTCGAGCGCAGTGAGCCAGTGCTCGGAGTGCGAACCACCCGCGAGCGCGATGGTTCTGTCGGCGTCGGCGTCGCCGTAGGTGCAGTGGACGACGTCCCGCTCGAGAAAATCGGCGATACAGCCGTCGAGCGTACTGGCCGGAAGGTCCAGTGGCGCATCGAAGATCGAGGGAACCATCGACGCCTTTGGTACTTCGGCACCGTCGGTGAGCGCGAGTGCGCCGGGATGGGTCGGGAGGTCGAGGGTGTCGACCGCCCGCTGGCCCGTCGTCTGGCTGCTCGCGTACGACTGCCAGGCGACCGAAGCGGCGAGGACCACGGCAGCGGTGACGACGCATACCAGGACGGTGTACCGGCGCGAGCGGCCTCCACGTTCCACCGGAACCTCGACCAGGCGCCGGAGTGCAAGCGCCCCCGCGACGGAGAGGGCGATGATCAGTGCCCCACCGAGCAGGCCGGCTTCGGGGCGTCCGGTGATCACGAGTGCAAACACCAGAATCGGCCAGTGAATCAGGTACAGCGCGAATGCGAACGAGCCGAGCCACGTCAGTGCCGGATGGGCAAGCGTCTTCGACGTCCAAGGCGTGTCGTCGCCGACTCCGGACAGGATCAGCGCAAGAGTGGCCAGCACCGGCACCAGCGCCCACGGGCCGGGGAACTGCTGGGCGCCGTCGAGCACTAAGCCGCACAACAGGATCG
>NZ_LVCT01000554.1:0-1739 GCF_001647205.1 Rhodococcus sp. EPR-134 | reverse complement strand
ACCGAGTGCCAATTCCCACAACCTGGCACCGGAGTCGTAGTACGCCCAGGCTTGGTGACGTGAAGATTTGGCGAGTGCGTAGAGAAAAGATCCTGCGGTCAGAACCAGAAGGGTGACCGCGAGTGACGGGCGGAAATAGTTGAGATTCACGCGTGAAGCCACATAAGCGATCACGGAGACCAGTGCGATGGCCAGGAGATAGAACTGACCTTGTACGGCCATCGACCACAGGTGCTGCAGGGGAGTGACCGAGCCGTCGGCGGCCAGGTAGTCGCTTGCGGTGCTGGCGAGCTGCCAGTTCTGGAAGAACCCGAGCACCGCGATCAGTTGATCGCCCAGATCGGCCCAGCGTGTGCGTGGCAGCAGCAACGCGGTCCCCAGTGCGGTCAAAATGCTGACCACCGCGATCAGGGGGAACAGCCGCAGAAACACCCGCCGCAGTGCCGGGACCGGGTTGAGTGAACCCCCGGCTTCGGCGCGTCGAACCAGTGAGCCGACGAAGAAGTATCCGGACAGAACCAGGAAGACGTCCACCCCGCCCGATACCCGTCCGAACCAGACGTGGAATACGACCACCAAACCGATGGCGAGGCCACGCAGTCCGTTCAGGTCTTGTCGGTGCGGTGTTGTTGCCCGTTCATCGTTCGGCCGGTCGATCGTGGCGACCGAGCCTTGTTCGCCCGGTGACGACGGTTGACGCGAGAACTGCATGCTGAAGTAAGGCTCCGGGCGTTGAAGGGACGCCCCGAGGTTACCCGGAAGTCTCCGGCGCCGATTCCTCGAGTTCCGTTACCAGAGCGTTCACGGCTTGTCGGAGGCGATGGGATGTTCCGGAACTGATGGACGTCCATTCGGTGCCGTCGGCGGCCCGAGTGGTCGAACCGACCAGCCGACCCGACAAGGTGTCGTACACAGTCACTGCGCCGGTCATGAGCGTCGTCGCTCCCAAACTGTGTGGTATTCCGACCAATTCGGCGAAGGCGGTGCATGTGACGATTGCGCTACCCAGTTGGCGCGCGTCGTCTTCGGGTATTCCGGCGTTGATCAAGGCCGAGGTTACGCTGCCTTCATCCGGGCCGGCGCCGAATGCCAGGCTGAGCATCTCGGTCGGTGCGTTGATCACGGCAATCGGCATTGCTTCGGCGCTGCCGAGCGCGGTGACAACGGGTGCAGTCGGTTCGGCGGTGACGCTGCGCAATGCGAACGAAGAATCAGTTGAAGTCGCTTCGACACAAAGGAATTCGCCCTGCGCGACGCAGAGGCGTGAAATGCTTCCGCCGACATGCCGACGCAGCGCCAACTCCCACTTGGGGTGGGTCAGGACGCGCAGGCGGGCACTGAGGTCGTGATGGATCTCCCCGCCGGGGAGGAGATCGCGCTCGGAGAGTGAATCTGCCGCGGACTGCATCGCCGTACGGTGAGCGCTCGCACTACCGTGAACCGTCGCGCCACCGAGAACCACGGGAAGCGCATCGAGTCCGAGTCGCTCACGTACATAGTCGATTTCGTCCTGTGACAGGGCGACGACAGGTAAATTCCACCCCTCAGGTGAGGTGCCGAGGTCCACCATCAATGCTCTGCAGTTTCGAGTGCGCCACCGATCACGGACGGGATGACTGTTCGGCCGTCGGCGAAGTGCTCGAAGTGCTTCAGGTAATCGGGTGTGTCGTGCTCGGTCTCGTCTTCAGATTGGGCCGCATGACGGCCGCCGGCGATCGGCGCAGATCCGCCTGCGGTTC
>NZ_LVCT01000553.1:0-5237 GCF_001647205.1 Rhodococcus sp. EPR-134 | reverse complement strand
GTGGTCGCGGAAGCTGCGCTGACCTGTGCCGGTGCCCGGCTTGCCGACGGGGTGCCGAACAGTGATGGTGTGGAAGCGCCGAGTCTTGCGCCGCTGAGTCCCGCGCCGCCCAGTCCGGTGAGTCCTGCTCCTGCCGTCGCGAGAGCTGATGCGGCAGTGGTGGCGCCTGTGACTGCGGTGGTGGTGGCGCTGGCTGCGGTGGCAACTCCACCGGAGATGGCACCGGCCTGTGAGGCAGCGGCGGCAAATACCGGGTTGGAAACTACGGATGCGACAGCAGCGGTGGCGGCGCGCACGGGATCCGCGATTGCGTCAGCGAGCGTGGATGCCGCTTGCACGACGGACTGTCGTGCGGCGCTGCCTGGGCTTTCGGCCGAAGCGGATGCCCCAGCTGTGGGTTCCGCGATGGACGGTGGTGAGTCGAAGTTCTGCTGCACGGCCAGATGGGCCGTTGCGGCGTCGTACGTTTCCATTGTCACCGCCGCTCGAATTTTGAGAGCTTCTTCGGCAGCCTCGGCTGCAGCGGCTCCGCCTACCAGCGCCCCGCCGATGGAATACGCGGCGACCTTGGCCGCTTGAACTGCTGCAATCTCGGCCAGGGACGGCATGGCGAGGGTGGCAACCGTGTACGAACCGGACTGCACCTGGGCCTTACCTGCAGTTTCTCCCGCGAGCAACGCGGCAGCAGCAGCCCATTCCTGAAACGGCGCGAACTTGCTCAATGCGGCATCCGCTGCTTCTCCGGACCACCCGGTGCGAAGGTCCGCCATCACGCGAGAGATTGATGCAGCGGTGTCGGTCAGTCCGGACGACACGGTGGACCAGGCCCCGGCCGCCACGCCGAGAGGGACCGGCCCGGCTCCGGCGACCAGTGCTGCGGAGTTGGGTGCTGCGCCCCGTGGATACCAGATGACGCCGGTGATGCCGACCATTGTTCTTCCCCCCAGGAAGTGTGACTGTGTTGCCGAGTTACCGAGCTCGATTTCTGTCGATCAGATCGGTGCGGCTGCCAGGCTGGACTTGGTGAGCTGGTCTTCGAGCTCGTAGGCAGCTGCATTCTTGCGCAGAGCTGCCGCAGCCGCGGTGAGCTCCTCGATTGCCCGATCGGTGGACGAGGCAAGGCTGCCCGAGATGGTGTTGAAGTAATTTGCCGCGCTACCGGACACTTCTTCGGATCCCGCTGGGAGAACGCGTAGCGTCGGCTGCGCAGTAGAGACGATTCCGCGCAATCGCGTCGCCGCAGACTCGAGTTCCATTGCGGCGGCAACTAGGGCTTGAGGGTCGACGTGCATAGTGCCGAACTCCTTCCTGACCAGGGCGGATAAGTGGTCGGGAGGCCGTGCGCACAGCCGTCGATATCCCCCCGCACATACTTTGATGCCTACCGCCCGCTTTTGGTTCCCCCCGAAATCGGACGACTTTGCCCTCAGCCCCAGCCGAGTTCGTGCAATCTGTCTTCTTCGATGCCGAAGTAGTGCGCGATCTCGTGGATGACGGTCACGGCAACCTCGTGAACAACCTCGTCCTCGGATGCGCAGATGTCGAGTATCGAATCGCGGAAAATAGTGACCGTGTCCGGCAGGTACCCACCGTAATGAGAATCCCGCTCGGTCAGAGCGACGCCCTGATACAAACCGAGCAGCCCCGGCTCTTCCTCGTCACGTGCTTCGACAAGCACCACGACATTGTCGATTGCCTTGGCAAGTTCGGGCGGAATCAGATCGAGCGCCTCGCCGACCAGTTCCTCGAACCGGTCGGGCGTCATAGTTACCGTCATGGCTTACGACGGCGGAGCTGCGCCGGGCAACGGCGTCGGCAACGACCGACCTTCCGGTGCAGCGGGTGGCGGGACCGGAGCGGCGCCGTTGATCAGGATGTCGCCCTTGGCGCTTCCGGTGATCGCGGCAAACCCGCCGGTTTCGACCTCTTTGCCGATCGAACAATTGACTCGGCGGCTGCCGGCCAACCAGCTTTCCAGTGAAATGTTGTCCCAGAACAGTGTCAGCGTCTTGTCGCGAAGCGCGTCTGCGGAACCAAGGTACTCGTTGGACGCCTGAGTGCAGACGCCCTCGAGATAGCGGTCCTGATCTTCGACCGACGGCATTGCGCCCGGGAATTGAGTGCCGAGGTCTATCACCGAAATAACCTCGTATGCATGCGGTTTCGCGCAATCGACCGGATCGGTGGGGAGGTTCTGGTTGATGCCGATGCACGTGCCGACGTCCCACACGTTCGACTGGTCCTGGTCCGCCACGCGGCCAACGAACGGTTGTAGCTCGCCGGTCGTGGTCGAGAACTGCAACCCGCAACGCAGTGCGCGCTCGCCCGAAGCCCAACCCGATTCACTCGGGAACATCAAGCCGACGCTGAACTTGCCCTTGGGATCGAATTTCGAATCGAGGTAGGACATGACGATGGGTGTGCAGTGCTCGTCGCGTAGTTCGGCGAATCGAAGGGCGCCCGGGTACCGGGAACCGGGGCCGAACTCGGCACCCGGGAACACCGAGAGGTCGAGTGGTCCGGCTACCTCGAAGCGGTGTTCAGTTCCGCACTGAACCTTCGACATGTCCGTGCGGTCTCCGCCCGACTCGGTCGCAGGCGTCCAGTTGAGACAGTCGCCGGCCGCAGCCGCGGTGAAGGCGTCGTCGCGAGTCGATCCCGTCGCTGCGGGACCACCGCCACTGACACTGACCGAGGACGAGTCGTCCTTGTTCAATCCACCGGAAATCGCGATCGTTGCGATCGCGGCGCCCACCGCACCTACCGCCACAGCAGCCAGGACCCGACGGGTGCGACTCGCGGAGACAGTTTTCTTCGCCGGCGTCCCCTGGGGATCGGCCGGATCTGGCGACTTCTCGATCTTGTCTTCGGACATCGATTCCATCATGCCTGTTGCCGTGGCGATATCGAACCTTCACTACAAAACTCACAATCGCGTCTGTGAGTATTTTGTAGTCATGAGCGAAAACACCCCACTCGATCCCGAGGCTGTCGAGCTGGCGGGCCGGCTCTTCGACATGGCACGAACCGGTGATGCAGCCGGGCTGGCGTCGTACGTCGATGCCGGAGTTCCCGTCAATCTGACCAACGAGAGTGGCGACACGCTCGTCATGTTGGCGGCGTACCACGGTCACGCTGACGCCGTCGTTGCCCTGATCGAGCGCGGCGCCGACGTCAACCGGCCCAACGACAAGAACCAGACGCCCCTTGCCGGAGCGGTCTTCAAGGGTGAGGATGCGGTGGTGAAAGCGCTGGTGAGCGGGGGAGCCGACCCGAAAGGTGGACACCCGACTGCCGTCGACGCGGCTCGGATGTTCGGACGCGAGGACTACCTGAGTCTGCTCGAATCGTGATCTCTCCCTCTCCGACGTGGACGTGACCGTCGGAGAGCTGCAGTGAGTGGGTAAAGTTCGAAGTCGTGATTGACCTCAAGTTTCTCCGTGAGAACCCCGAAATCGTCCGCGAGTCGCAGCGCACCCGTGGAGAAGATCCAGGACTGGTCGACGCTCTGCTCGAAGCCGACGCGTCCCGACGCGCTGCCGTTCTGACCGGAGACAACCTCCGTGCAGAGCAGAAGGCCTTCGGCAAGAAGGTCGGACAGGCATCTCCGGAGGAGCGTCCCGCACTGCTCGAAGGTTCCAAGGAACTGGCGGCAAAGGTCAAGGAAGCCGAGGCCGCGCAGCACGAGGCGCAGGCCGCGCTCGACGCCGCACACCGCGCGATTTCCAACGTCGTACAAGAAGGTGCGCCGGCCGGCGGCGAGGACGATTACATCGTTCTCGAACACGTCGGTGAGATTCCGAAGTTCGACTTCGAGCCGAAGGATCACCTCGAGCTGGGCGAGTCGCTCGGCCTGATCGACATGGAACGCGGCGCCAAGGTTTCGGGTTCGCGCTTCTACTTCATGACCGGCTACGGGGCCATGCTCCAGCTCGGACTGCTGCAGTTGGCTGCGCAGAAGGCGATCGCCAACGGATTCACGATGATGATTCCGCCGGTGCTCGTACGCCCGGAAATCATGGCCGGTACCGGCTTCCTCGGTGCTCACTCGGACGATAGCTACCACTTGCAGGATGACGACCTGTACCTCGTCGGAACTTCCGAGGTACCCATGGCCGGCTACCACTCGGGCGAGATCCTCGAACTGAACGAAGGCCCTAAGCGCTACGCCGGTTGGTCGTCGTGCTTCCGCCGCGAGGCCGGAAGCTACGGCAAGGACACCCGCGGCATCATCCGTGTTCATCAGTTCGACAAGGTCGAGATGTTCACGTACTGCCGTCCCGAGGACGCCGACGCCGAACACCAGCGTCTCCTAGGGTGGGAGCGAGACATGTTGGCGGCCATCGACGTTCCGTACCGCGTGATCGACGTCGCCGGCGGAGACCTCGGTTCTTCGGCTGCGCGTAAGTTCGACTGCGAGGCATGGGTCCCGACGCAGGGCACCTACCGCGAGCTGACATCGACGTCCAACTGCACGACGTTCCAGGCCCGCCGCCTCGGAGTTCGGTACCGCGACGAGAACGGCAAGCCGCAGACGGCCGCCACTCTCAACGGCACCTTGGCTACGACGCGCTGGATCGTGTCGATTCTCGAGAACCATCAGCAGGCCGACGGCTCGGTGCGAGTGCCCGAGGCATTGGTGCCGTTTGTCGGCACGGATGTGCTTCGCTGACACGCTGAACCAACACAATCAGGGCCGCGACGGACTCCGTCGCGGCCCTTTTCGTACTTTCGTACTGGTAGGTTTGGAACTTTTTCTGAACTGACGAAATATCAACTTTTTCCCGCCGATTGGCGCGGTGACCACCAAAAGCGTTGTCGATGGGCTGCTTTGGCGATAGTTTTGCGTTCAATCGAGTTTCCATACCCTGCTTTTCCATCCCGCGTCTGGTGATACGAGGGTGAGTCCGGGGTGAATTGGACAAGTGTCTTGCCAAAAGTAGTACACGTACTAGTTTTTTCGTTATGTTGTGACGGCGCGCACACGTTTTGTCCGAATCCACTGCTCATGTTTGCCCTTCCGAAGGAAGTGCCCATGCCCCAAATCTCTCAGTTGCGGCGATTCGCCGTGCCCATAACCGGAACCGCCATGGTCGCCGGAATGCTACTGGTCGGCACGCCCGCGTCAGCTGCTATCTCGACCACCGGTTTCAAAACAGCGTGCGTTGCCGGATCGATTATCGGAGACGTCCACAAGGTCACCGACAACCTCATCACGGTCGACGCCCCGGCTTCTG
>NZ_LVCT01000552.1:0-12243 GCF_001647205.1 Rhodococcus sp. EPR-134 | reverse complement strand
TCTGAAAATCGACTATGCCATCCCGAGCAATGCGACGTACGTTTCCGCTACCGTCGTCGCAGGTACCTCCATCGGACTCGACAATGTCGCACCGAATGTTCTCAGAGTCAACGATTCTGGCAATGTCGACGGCAGCGGCGGGATCCTGCGGTTGTCAGGAAACAACCAGGTGATCGGCAACAGTCCGACGACGAGCACGAACTCGGAGGGTGGAATTCGAGTACCGAAGTCCAAGAAGAACCTCGATGGCTCGACAAACGGCAACGGAGACACGTGGTTCCGACTTCCCGCAGTCGACGTAACAATGGTCGCTGGTGCGACGGGAGTGATCCAGCCGAAGGTGAGGACCGCGGGTGCGGCCGGCAACCTCGGTGCCAGCGAAAACTTCAGCACTCAGCTCGCAAAGGCGAGTTTCCTTGGTACACAGTGGGATCCGACCCGGTGCTCGCCTCGCGAGAACAAGGACACCACGCCTCTCAACGCTGGTGCAGGTCCACTCGCGACGATCAGCATTGCTTCGGCTCCGGTGGATGTCGAGACCACGACGTCACTCTCGGTTCCGGCTACTGCCATCACAGGTACGGCGGTTGATCTGACGGCCACCGTGGCTCCGAACAACGCTGTCGGCACGGTGCAGTTCAAGTCGAACGGCACGGCGATCGGCACTCCGGTCACGGTGACTGGCGGTGTTGCGACATTGAGCCATGCGTTCGATGCTGCTGGTGCGCAGAGTGTTACGGCTGATTTCACTGCTGGTGCAGGATTTGTGAGTTCGTCGGCGTCGGCTCAGACGGTGACCGTTTCTGATCCGGCTCCGGTGGATGTGGAGACGACGACGTCGCTCTCGGTTCCGGCGACTGCCGTCACGGGTACGGCGGTTAATCTGACGGCGACGGTTGCTCCGAATACTGCTGTCGGTACGGTGCAGTTCAAGTCGAACGGCACTGCAATCGGTTCCCCGGTCACGGTGAGTGGCGGTGTTGCGACTCTGTCGCACGCGTTCGATGCTGCTGGTGCGCAGAGTGTTACGGCTGACTTCATCGCTGGTGCTGGATTTGTGAGTTCGTCGGCGTCGGCTCAGACGGTGACCGTTTCTGATCCGGCTCCGGTGGATGTGGAGACGACGACGTCGCTCTCGGTTCCGGCGACTGCCGTCACGGGTACGGCGGTTGATCTGACGGCGACGGTTGCTCCGAATACTGCTGTCGGTACGGTGCAGTTCAAGTCGAACGGCACGGCAATCGGTTCCCCGGTCACGGTGAGTGGCGGTGTTGCGACTCTGTCGCACGCGTTCGATGCTGCTGGTGCGCAGAGTGTTACGGCTGATTTCACCGCTGGTGCTGGCTTTGTGAGTTCGTCGGCGCCTGCTCAGACGGTGACCGTTTCTGATCCGGCTCCGGTGGATGTGGAGACCACGACGTCACTCTCGGTTCCGGCGACGGCGATCACGGGTACGGCTGTTGATCTGACCGCTACCGTGGCTCCGAATACTGCTGTCGGTACGGTGCAGTTCAAGTCGAACGGCACGGCAATCGGCTCCCCGGTCACGGTGACTGGCGGTGTTGCGACGCTTTCGCACGCGTTCGATGCTGCTGGCGCTCAAAGCGTTACGGCTGACTTCACCGCTGGTGCAGGGTTCGTCAGCTCGTCGGCGCCTGCTCAGACGGTGACCGTGTCGGATCCGGCTCCAGTGGATGTCGAGACCACGACGTCACTCTCGGTTCCGGCGACGGCGATCACGGGTACGGCGGTTGATCTGACGGCGACGGTTGCTCCGAACAATGCTGTCGGTACGGTGCAGTTCAAGTCGAACGGCACGGCAATCGGCTCCCCGGTCACGGTGACTGGTGGTGTTGCGACTCTGTCGCACGCGTTCGATGCTGCTGGTGCGCAGAGTGTTACGGCCGACTTCACCGCTGGAGCTGGCTTTGTCAGCTCGTCGGCGTCGGCTCAGACGGTGACGGTGTCGGATCCGGCTCCGGTGGATGTGGAGACGACGACGTCGTTGTCGGTTCCGGCGACGGCGATCACGGGTACGGCTGTTGATCTGACGGCGACGGTTGCTCCGAACAATGCTGTCGGTACGGTGCAGTTCAAGTCGAACGGCACGGCCATTGGTTCACCGGTGACAGTCACGTCGGGTGTTGCGACGCTCTCGCATTCGTTCGATGTTGCTGGTGCACAAAGTGTTACCGCTGACTTCACCGCTGGTGCTGGGTTTGTGAGTTCGTCGGCGCCTGCTCAGACGGTGACGGTGTCGGATCCGGCTCCGGTCGACAAGGCGACAAAGACGGTGCTGAGTGTTCAGGGTGAAGCCAAGGTCGGACTGCCTGTTGATCTCTTCGCGACAGTGTCCGAAGATCCCTCGGACGCCCTGGTGCCGTCCGGCGGAACGGTCCAGTTCAAGATCGGTGGAGTCGATCTGGGCGCCCCGGTCGCGGTTGTTGACGGAGTTGCCAAGCTGCCGCACGTGTTCGGAGCAGAAGGCACCTTTGCAGTCTCGGCTGCATTCAGTGGATCCGGTGTGTTCACGTCGTCCGCTGCGGAGTCTGTCGACGTCAATGTCACGGTTCCGACCCCGTCGGATGTCGAAAGCTCTACGTCGTTGACGGCTCCGTCCTCGGCAAAGGTCGGCACGGCGGTGCAGCTGAAGGCTGTGGTCAGTTCTTCCGGCGCGACGTCGGGAACCGTCCAGTTCTTCGACGGAACGACTCCGATCGGAACTGCCGTTGATGTTGTCGGTGGGCAGGCCGTGCTGAGCCACACCTTCACCACGACCGGCAACCATTCGATCACCGCGGTCTACAGCGGAGCCCAGGGCGTCACGGGTTCCACGTCGACTGCATCGGTTGTGAACGTCGGTAACGGGGGTGGTGGCTCCGGTTCGCTCGGTTCGCTGTCGCTGCCGTTCGGTTCATGATTCTCCGATGATGTGATGCCCCCTTGCGCCCATAGGTGCAAGGGGGCATTGCTCTTCGGGAATCGCGGATTGGTCGTTAGCTGAACTATTGGCAATTCGTGAATATTTGTCTGAAATAACTGATACAAGTACTACTTTTGACGGGTACTGTACGAGCGTCCAGCTCCATTCCGATTTCCGCTCTGTTCGAGTGACCTCCTTCCGTGCGGTTCCCGATCCACGTCTGTTGCTAGCTGAGGAGAGTTCGTGTTGGTGAGAAGAAGTTCCGCGGTCGTGGTGGCGGCGTTGGTCGGTGGCGTGCTGGTGGCAGGTGGCGTTGCTTCGGCAGCTCCGACGTCATCTCCCGCGGTGGAGAACTCGATCGGGTTCAAGCTGGGTTGCGATGGTTATGAACATCTGGCTGTTGATATCGCGGATGTGTTTCATTCGACGGGTGTGACGGTGTCTGCACCGGAGAAGGTGGTGGCGGGGTCGACGTTCACCTATCGGGTTCAGCCGAACGTGATGTCGGTGCCGACGGGTGGGCATGCAGGCCGCAGTGTCGGTAAATGGACGCGGCTCAAGTACGACTTCGATATACCTGCAGGGGTGTCGTTGGTGGATGCTCAGGTCGTGGCAGGTACTTCGTCGAATTTGTCCGGTGTAACTCCGTCGGTGATTCGGATCAACGACGGCGGTTCGCCGGATGGCGCGGGTACGCATCTGCGTATTTCGGGGAACAATCAGACTGCTGACTCGAACAACAAGGGCGGTAACGGCCCGAGCACGAGCAAGAACAGTGACGGTGGAATCGAGGTAGGGGCAGGGAAGACCTTCCGGTTGCCCGCGATCGACGTGACGGTGGTTGCCGGTGCCGCGGGTAGTACGGTGCAGCCGAAGTTGCGTGCCACAGATGGTGATTCGGGTGCGTTCAATTCGCCGAAGAATGCGTTCACGTTCTTGCAGTACGAGACCCTTTGGCCGGGGTACTGGGAGCGCTACAACTGCTCTCCGCGCGATTCGAGTGGTGGTGGGTTGAATGCGGGTGGTCAGGCATTGGCCACCGTCAACGTCGTCTCGCAGGCGGCGACCTCGACCACAGTGACATCCGGCGCGGCTGCAACGGTCGGTCAGTCGACCGATTTGGTTGCGCAGGTCTCCCCGGCACCGACAGGCGGCACCGTTCAGTTCAAGGATGGCGGAACTGACATCGGCGCCCCGGTGGCCGTCGTCAATGGCGTTGCCACACTGCCACATACATTCACCGCGGCAGGCGATCACTCCATCACCGCTGTATACGACGGTGTTCTCGAGTTTCTGACATCCACGTCACCAGCACGCACAGTGAGCGTGGCCGCTGCCGATGTACAGACGACTGCGTCGTTGACAGTCCCGAGTAGTGCCGTCGAGCAGACCTCGGTCGCGCTGACCGCAAACATCTCACCGGCAGCTAACGGCGGAACGGTCCAGTTCAAGGACGGTGGCATCGACATCGGCGGACCCATCGCGGTGACTGGCGGAGCGGCGACCCTGGATCACACGTTCACCACGACGGGATCACACTCGATCACTGCGGTCTATTCAGGTACTGCAGGTTTTGGTGGTTCGACCGCGCAAGCTCAGACCATCGAGATCTCGAGCTCATCGCTGAGTACGACTACAACGCTTCAAGTTCCGGCTACGGCGGTTACGGGTACTGCTGTTGATCTGACGGCGACGGTTGCTCCGAACAATGCTGTCGGCACGGTGCAGTTCAAGTCGAACGGCACGGCGATCGGTTCACCGGTGACGGTGACTGGTGGTGTTGCGACGCTCTCGCATTCGTTCGATGTTGCTGGTGCTCAGAGTGTTACCGCTGACTTCACTGCTGGTGCTGGGTTTGTGAGTTCGTCGGCGTCGGCTCAGGCGGTGACGGTGTCTGATCCGGCTCCGGTGGATGTGGTGACGACGACGTCGCTGTCGATTCCGGCGACTGCCATCACGGGTACGGCGGTTGATCTGACCGCGACGGTGGCTCCGAACAACGCTGTCGGTACGGTGCAGTTCAAGTCGAACGGCACTGCGATCGGCTCGCCGGTGACAGTCTCCGCGGGTGTTGCGACACTGAGCCATTCGTTCGATGCTGCTGGTGCTCAGAGTGTTACGGCTGACTTCACTGCTGGTGCTGGCTTTGTGAGTTCGTCGGCGCCTGCTCAGACGGTGACGGTGTCGGATCCGGCTCCGGTGGATGTCCAGACCACGACCTCACTCTCGGTTCCGGCGACTGCCATCACGGGTACGGCCGTAGATCTGACCGCTACCGTCGCTCCGAACAACGCTGTCGGCACGGTGCATTTCAAGTCGAATGGCACGGCGATCGGTTCACCGGTGACGGTGACTGGCGGTGTTGCGACATTGAGCCATACGTTCGATACTGCTGGTGCTCAGAGTGTTACGGCTGACTTCACCGGCGGTGCAGGGTTCGTCAGCTCCTCGGCATCGGCTCAGGCGGTGACGGTCTCTGATCCGGTTCCGGTGGATGTGGTGACGACGACGTCGTTGTCGGTTCCGGCGACGGCGGTTACGGGTATGGCGGTTGATCTCACGGCGACGGTAGCTCCGAACAACGCTGTCGGTTCGGTGCAGTTCAAGTCGAATGGCACTGCGATCGGCACTCCGGTCACAGTCTCCGCGGGTGTTGCGACGCTGTCGCATGCGTTCGATGCTGCTGGTGCTCAGAGTGTTACGGCCGATTTCACTGCTGGTGCTGGCTTTGTGAGTTCGTCGGCGTCGGCTCAGACGGTGACGGTCTCTGATCCGGCTCCGGTGGATGTCGAGACGACGACGTCGCTCTCGGTTCCGGCTACGGCGGTTACGGGTACGGCGGTTGATCTGAGCGCGACGGTTGCTCCGAACAACGCTGTGGGTTCGGTGCAGTTCAAGTCGAATGGCACTGCGATCGGTTCACCGGTGACGGTGTCCGGTGGGACCGCGACGCTTACGCATTCCTTCGATGCCGCTGGCGCGCAGAGCATTACCGCGGATTTCACCGCGGGTGCCGGATTCAAGAACTCGGTTGCGAGTGCGAAGTCAGTTCAGGTCAGTGTTGCCGACCAGGAATCCGTCGTCGAACTGAATATTCCGACCGACGCCAAAACTGGTGTGGCGACCGACTTGTGGGCAACCGTCCGAACGTCGTCGGATGATGCTGTCGGCGTCGGAACCGTGCAGTTCTACGACGGTGGGGTCGCGATCGGCGGTCCTGAAGCGGTTACGGCCGGCGCTGCCGGCCTGACGCATTCGTTTACCTCTGCGGGTGCGCACAGCATCACTGCGGTCTATTCGGGAGGAGCCGGTGTAGTCGGATCCTCGGCCCAGGCGCGGACGGTGAATGTAACGGACCCTGCGCCTTCGGATGTCACCACGGAGACTGTGGTGACGGTGCCTGGTGATGCCGTGGTGAACAAGTCGGTGACGCTGTCGGCGACTGTCAGTTCGGTGCAGAACGGTGGAACGGTGCAGTTCATGGATGGGGATACTCCGATCGGTGACGCTGTGGCAGTGGTCAACGGGATCGCGGCGCTGAACCACGCCTTCACCACAACTGGCACGCATTCGATTTCGGCAATCTACAGCGGGGCAACCGGATTCACAGGATCCACCTCGACGGCCCACGCAATTCAGATCAAGGCTGCAACCGGCGGTGGCACGGGCAGCCTCGGTTCAGGAAGCGCTGGCTCGAGCGATTTCCTTCCGTTCGGTTCCTGACCGGAACAGTTCAGGTCGCGGCCCCGAGGCAATATCCCTCGGGGCCGATCGACAGGGTGAACTGCATCGAGCGCGAGTTACCGGTTCCGTCGCTGACGGGCAGGGTGACACGGACGTAGTCGCCGCGAACCGGAGTGACTGTTGCAGCGTCGGCGTCGAAAGACTTGATACCGGCCAGCTGATTCGGATCGAGCTTGAGAGGCGGCTGGCCGGTGGCGCCGGTGCCGTCCGGATCCCACGGGCTGTTGCCGGGGCAGATCAGTGGATAGAACGTCTCGACGTCGCGGGTATTGACCGGCCGTCCCGTGGCGCGTGAGAGAAACCTGACGACGGCGTGGGAAGCGTCGGCCGCGGTGTAGAAGTTTGATTGCCCCGCAGGGAAGACGAACGGGCACGCATAGCCGGAAGCGATCTCCGAGCGCTTGGCGGCGACGGAGAGTCCGCCGCCGCTCCAGGTGACCGCGTACTGGCCGTCGACGCCTGGTGCGGCGATGGCCGTCAAGATGGCGGGAACATCCGAGTATCGGTCGGCGATCGTTGTGGGCGGCATCGTCCAGCATGCGTTCGTGAGCGCGTCCACGTCCAAGGACACCAGGCCCGTTGCCCAAGCTGCCAAGGCCGGCGCAGCAGCCGGATTGCCGGGCACGTCACCAACCGGAGGTGGCGCGACCGGCGCAGCGGGCGCAATTGTCGTCGTGGGTGCGAGAGTGGTTGTCGTCGTGGTTTCAGTCGTCGGCGGAGACGGTTCGTCCGTCAGGATTCCCGTCCGTCCGTCGTCCTCACATGCGGTTATCGCCAACGTCATGGCGAGTGCGACTGCCCCCACTGCCGCTCGTCCTGCCGACTTCATTCGTTCGTACGCCCCTTTTGCGACATTCTGACCAACATCCACCCCAGAACTGCTGCGGGTCAGATCACGGATTCCCGTCTACGCTAGCGAACTGTGGATCCCGTTTACAGAACAGTCATCGGCATCGCCCGTACCGTCTTCGCTTTCGAGGGCCTGAAGTTCTCCGTCAAGGGAGAGCAGAACATCCCGGCGTCCGGTGGCGCCGTGATCGCGATCAACCACACCGGGTACATGGACTTCACGTATGCGGGACTGCCGGCACGGACCCCGAAGCGCTACATCCGGTTCATGGCCAAGAAAGAGGTCTTCGACAACAAGATCTCCGGACCGATCATGCGGGCCCTCAAGCACATCCCGGTCGACCGCGGCGCGGGCGCCGACTCCTACAAGGCGGCCGTAGATTTCCTGAAGCGCGGCGAATTGGTGGGCGTGTACCCCGAAGCCACGATCAGTCGGAGCTTCGAGATCAAGGAATTCAAGTCCGGCGCCGCCCGCATGGCGATCGAGGCGGGCGTCCCGATCGTTCCCGTCGTCATCTGGGGCGCTCAGCGCGTGTGGACGAAGGGTTATCCGAAGCGTTTGGGCCGCACCAACACTCCCATCTCCATTGCCGTCGGCGAGCCGATTGCACCTTTCGAGCCGGCGAGTGAGCTGACGGCGAAGCTGCGGTCGACGATGCAGGAGTTGCTGCTCGATCTGCAGAAGAGCTACGACCATCCCGCCGGCGAGTACTGGGTGCCGGCCCGCCTCGGTGGCAGCGCGCCGACGCTCGAGCAGGCCGACAAGATGGATGCCGATGAGGCCGAGGCGAAAGCCAAGGCTCGCGAGGCGCGGAAGTCCGAAGGCTGACCGATGTCCTTCGAACCCGTTTACACCGCTGTCGAGGTAGTCGCGCGTGGTCTGAGCGGTTTCCAGGGTGTGAAGGTCACCCGCACCGGGACTGAGAACGTCCCGGTGTCCGGTGGCGCCGTCATCGCGATCAACCACACGAGCTACCTCGATTTCATACCGGCGGCCCTGGCGGTCGGTACCGCGAAACGCAAGCTCAGGGTGATGGCAAAGGCCGAGTTGGCGGACAACAAGGTCCTCGGCTTCCTCATGCGTGGATGCGGCGTCATCGAAGTCGATCGCTCTGCCGGAGCGCAGGCGTATCGAGCCGGAGTCGACGCCCTGAAACGGGGCGAACTGGTGGGCGTCTACCCGGAGGCGACGATCAGCCGGAGCTTCGAGATCAAGGAAATGAAATCCGGAGCAGCTCGGATGGCCATCGACGCCGGCGTACCGATAATTCCGCTGATCGTCTGGGGCGCCCAGCGGATCGTCACCAAGGGCGGACCGAAAAATCTGGGCCGCAATCATTTCCCGATCTCGGGGGAAGTGGGCGCACCGATCGATCCGGTCGAGCCCGCCGAAGCATTGAGCGAGATCCTGCGCATCGAGATGGATGCAATCCTGCGCCACGTGCAGGACGGGTTCGTGCACGAGCCCGGGGCGTACTGGGTGCCGCGCCGACTCGGCGGTGGCGCACCGACGCCGGAGGAAGCTGCGGCCATGGACGCACAGGAACGCGCGAAGCGGGCGCGCTGAATAGACGGCGCTTGCGCTGATGCGGTCAGTACACGGCGTTGGCTCCGTACTCGGCCTGCGCACTCGTGAAGCCCTCGTACTCGAGCTGTTCGATCAGTCCTGACCTGGAGAACGACGTCATCTCGAGGTACTGCTCGGCACTCAGCGCAGCCTGCTTGTTCCAATCGGCGTTCAAATTGTCTACCGCGTACGTCGCATCCTCCGTGGAGAAACCTTCGTACTCGAGCTGTTCGATCAGTCCGCTGCGGGAGAAGGCAGTCATGTCGATGTACTGCTGGGCGGATCGGACGGCGTTCCGCTGACCGGAGCTGACCTGCGGCCTGGCCGGGGCAGGCGCAACTGTCGTAGTGACCACAGGTGCGGGCGCCTGGTATGTGGTCGTCGTGGGCGCCGCCACCTTGCTGGACGACGGGGCAGGAGCAGCGGGCGGCGCACTGACGATCGGTGCGACAGCTGCAGGCGTCGTAGAAGCAGTGGTAGTCGGTGCAGCGGTGGTGGTCGGTGCAGCGGTGGACTTCGAGTCGTCCTTATCTCGTCCACCGAGGAGGCCTGCGACGACAAGCAACACGACGACTCCACCGGCAATCCACGGCCACTTCTTCGACTTCTTCTCAGGTTGCGGTTGCGGCGAAGGCACCTGGAATTGGGGCTGTGAGTTGCCATAGGGCTGGGAATTCCCGTAAGGCTGGGAGTTTCCATAGGGCGGCGGGGGCAGATCGGGCGGCACGGACATGGGTGTTTCTCCCTTTGTGAAAGTCTTGTTCTCCCGCAATAGATACCAGACCGGTCGGACTGAAATGCGTTTTGCGCGAATCTCTCGCGGTTTCGCGATGTCCGAAGCGGGCGCGCTGAGCGAGACCGTCGTACCGGGCAGGCACAATGGCGGTGTGAGCCCAGACCGTCGTATCAGCCCTGACCGCCCAACCTTGGTTGCGACCGATGTCGACGGCACCCTCATCGATCACGACGAGTTGGTCAGTGCCCGCACCCGCGCCGCCGTGCATGCCGTCGTCGAATCCGGCACGCCGTTCCTGCTGGCAACCGGGCGTCCTCCGCGATGGATTTCGCCCGTCGTCGAGGGCTTGGGATACGCGCCACTCGCCGTCTGCGCCAATGGAGCCGTTGTCTACGACAGCTACGCCGACCGCGTCCTCAGCGCCGCGACCTTGTCGGTCGACGCACTCACCGAACTCTCCGAGCTGGCACTGGTTGCACTCCCGGGCGCAGGTTTGGCCGCGGAACGAGTGGGGGAGAGCGCACATGACGCCGCCACCCCACAATTCGTCAGCTCACCGGACTACGAACATGCCTGGCTCAACCCGGACAACACCGAGATGTCCGAGGACGAAGTGCTTGCGGCGCCGGCCGTCAAACTCCTGATTCGCCGTCCAGGCATGACCAGCACGGCGATGTACGACACGCTCGCCCCGCACGTCGGTGCGCTCGCCGACATGACGTACTCCACCGAGAACGGACTGATCGAACTCTCGGCGCCGGGCATCACGAAGGCGTCGGGCCTGGTTGCTGCCGCGGAGAGGTTCGGCTTCGACCTGTCGGGTCTGGTGGCCTTCGGAGACATGCCCAACGACATCCCGATGCTGGGGATGGCTCGACTCGGCGTCGCCATGGGCAACGCTCACCCCGAAGCCAAAGCCGCAGCCGACGAGGTCACCGACACCAATTCGGCACACGGGGTCGCAAAAGTCCTCGAGCGCTGGTGGTCGTAGAACCCACCAGCGCCCGAGGACGTGTACTGCTCGAGTGTCAGCCGACAGGCGCGCTGTTGGCCATTTCCTGGGCAAAGGTCTCGTTGTAGGTCTTGAGGACCTTCGTGACCATGCCGGTGATCTGGTTGAAGATCAGCGAACCGTTCTCGAAGTCACTGCGCAGGCCGTCCGGGATCGAGTACTCGTCCGAGATCGGCAATCCCAGTTCACCCGCGTCGGAACCGAAACTCTGCCACGACTTGAAGATCTCGCCGAGCACGGTGAACACTCCGCCGTTCGGCGAGGTGTAGACAGCGCCGTTCTGGAACAGCGCACCCTGGTTGCCGAGCTTCGCCTGCAGAATTCCGGACAGTGCCTGGCCGAGACGTCCGATCTCGCCACCTTCGGCGATCCACTTCTGCGCGAGCGGTGAATTGTCGGTGATCTGCAGAATCTGGGTGACCAGATCCGGGATCGACGAACCGGTGCCACCGGTGACCGTGTCGACCGGAGTGGTCGGCTTGGGCGCAGGCGTCGACGGATTGGAAGGGTTCGAGGGGTTCAACGTTCCCCCGATGTTCGCGGCCGCGATGTTCCGGATGTCGTTCATGTGTGCGTATGCGGCATCACCCGGGCACGCGGTGTTTCCGACGTCGCGGTGGGCGAAGATGATCGGCAGATCGACTGCTGCGCCCTGCGGGTACGGCGTGAACTCGGTGCCCTCGGAGTACATCGTCGTTCGGCCCTTGGGATCGAGTCCGGCCATGCCGAGCTTCCAACCGAGGAACTTGCCGACGGCGTTGAGCGTCGCCTGCGAAGGCTCGACGGTGGAGTAGTCGCCCATCATCGCGATACCGGTGGTGTTCTCGTTGAATCCACCCGCGTGTGCACCCTGAACTGCCTTGTCGAGTCCGCCTGCGCGGCCTTCGAAGGTCTGACCGTACTTGTCGACGAGGACGTTGTATCCGACGTCGCACCAGCCGAGCGTCTGTGCGTGGTAGGCGTAGATCGAGCGGACGATGCCGGCCGATTCGGCCTTCGTGTAGTTGTTGCTACCTGCGGTGTGGTGAACGGTCGCGCCACCGATGAAGTCGTCGTAGGTGGGGGAGTCGCAGCGAAGTGACTCGTCTGCTCCCCACTGAGCGCGGGTGATGACGGACGGTCCGCTGCCGCCGAGCGGCGCTGCGACGGCCTGCAGATTGCTGTCTGCCTCGCTGGCACCCGGGTCGATCAACACGGCGGTGACGGCATCTGCTGCCGTCGTCACCTGGCGAAGCGGCTTGGACACCGAAGCGGGTGTGTACCCGAGTTCGCCGGTGGCTGCGGGTGCTTCAGTGGGGGCAGCTTCCGGAGCGGGCGCGGGGGCAGCTTCCGGAGCCGGGGCCGGCACAACCTCGGCTGCGGGAGCAGCGGCGCCCTGCGGCGTGAGGATCTGGATGGACTTGGTGGCGCCG
>NZ_LVCT01000551.1:0-506 GCF_001647205.1 Rhodococcus sp. EPR-134 | reverse complement strand
CGTCTTCGGCCAGGGCGCGGACCTTGGACTGCGCCGAGGCGATGGTGTCCGAGGTCAACGCGACCATGCTGAACGGAGTGTCGCGGGTGACTTCCTTGACCACGGCACCTGGCTCTTCCTCGGAAGGAACCGGAGCGGTTTCGGTCGGGGCGCCGGGAGCAGCGGGTGCCGGGAACAGCTCGGTCGGCAGCGTGATCCCGGGAGGTAGCGGGATTTCGGTCGGGAGCTTGAGGTTTCTCAGATCACCGAGGTTGATGTCGGGGAGATCGAGACCGGTCAGCTCCTTGACCGGAATGATGATGTCGGGCACCGACGCGAGGAGCACCTCTGCGATCTGGGTCGGCACTGCTACTGACGTCGTCTCGTTCGCGGAACGTACATCGGACGTAGTGCTCGTGAAGCCGTAGACCGCAAAAGGACTTGCGACAGCCACTGCGGCTACAGCCCCGAGTACGAGCGAGGGCTTCGGTCGACGGTGTGGCAAGGGATTACTCCTCGGTTGTAGT
>NZ_LVCT01000550.1:0-1147 GCF_001647205.1 Rhodococcus sp. EPR-134 | reverse complement strand
CTCCAGTTTTCGGACGCGTACGTCTGCAACTCGTGATGCTGATGTGACTCGTGTGACTGGTGTTGCTAACTCCAAACACTCTTGCCACACTAGTCACAAAAGTCCATAACGCTCAACCTTAGGGTGAGACTTTAGTTAAATCGTTGTGGACTGGCCTGCGCGCGAAGTACCGACTTCGCGGACTCGTGAGGCCGGTAGCGATGAGGAGAGCATTGATGGCGAGAAGCGGAAGAAGCGGAACTGCAGGTAAGAAGCCTGTGTCCGGTCGCGCAGGTCGCTTTCTGGTGGGCGGACCCGGGAGGCGAACCTCGCTGATGCGGATCTCGGTCCTCGGTCTCGTTCCGGCTCTTGCGCTCGGCGTCGCGATCGGAGGTTTCACGCAAATCCGCGCTGACGAGCCGTCGATCCTGCACGCCGTCGCTGCCGACACGCAATTCACGCTCTCCGGGCACGGCAACGGACATGGCCGTGGAATGGGCCAGTGGGGCGCTTACGGCTACGCCAAGAACGACGGCTGGTCCGGCGAGCGAATCCTCAGTCACTACTACGGGGGAACCGTCCTGGACTCGATGCCGCCTGCCCAGATGAGTGTGCGGCTCACGGCCCAGGACAACTCGACGCTCGACGTCTACTCCGACGCCGGCCTCGTGGTCAACGGTCAGCGCACCGCGCCCGGCGAGGCTGCCCATCTCACTGCGCTGCCCGGTGGCGGTGCGCAGGTAGTGGTCACCAGCGGGTGTGGTGGCGGGGTTGTCTGGGAAGCGGTCACCGACCATCCGTGGGTGGACCCGGTGGACCTCGGTCCTGATCGACCCGCCGACCAGTTCCTGAAGCTGTGCAACAACGACGCGCCCTATCGAGGCGCCCTCGGCGTAGTGCTCGACAACGGCTCGGCTCGGACAGTCAATCTCCTCGACATGGAGGACTACCTGCTCGGCGTGGTGCCGGTCGAAGCGAAGGCCGAATGGGCCGATTCCGGTGGGGCCGAAGCGCTACGGGCGCAAGCCGTGGCAGCACGCTCGTACGCTGCGACCGAGCATCGCAGCTCGTACGCCGACACCTGCGACACTCAGGACTGCCAGGTCTACGGCGGAGCGGGCAAGGAAGATCCCCGCACCACCGAAGCCGTCCGGTCCACCGCCGGCGC
>NZ_LVCT01000549.1:0-24781 GCF_001647205.1 Rhodococcus sp. EPR-134 | reverse complement strand
CGAGGCTCTCGGTGATGCCCTTTCTCCGAATCATGACTGGACAGTGAATCTGACCGCAGGGCAGATTGCGGACGCCTTCGATGTGGGTGAGCTGCAATCGCTCAAGATTCTCTCGCGCAACGGATTCGGTACCGACGGCGGGCGAGTGACGGCAGTCGAGGTAGTCGGAACAGATGCAACTGTTGGCGCCACCGGAATTCAGTTCCGCCAGAAACTCGGCCTGAAATCCGACTGGTTCACCATCGGTGACGGTGCGGGTGTGGTAGTGGCACCGGATTCGGAATCGACAGTGCCGGAATCCAATTCGCCATCCGGCGATCCATCGGGTACGGTTACGGAGACGCAGATCGAGAAGAAGTATCGGGAGCTCGGCGGTGAAAGCGGCTCTCTCGGTGCTCCTGCCGGCCCGGAGATGCAGTTGCCCTCCGAAGCAGGCACTTTCCGTGTCTACGAAAACGGAACCATCATCTGGACAAAGGTTTTGGGCGCGCAGGTAGTTGATGCCAACGTGCTCCGCGAGTGGATACCGACGGGCGGAAGCTAGGGGAAGGTCGGTCGGTAGCGACTCGCACGTATCGACTCTGAAGGGTCTCTGCCGTAACCCGGCGGAGGCCCTTCAGGTCGTTCAGGGTTCGTTGGTTGTCGGTCAGATGGTCGGGGCGTCGCCGAGCAGGCGGTACTCGAGCCACAACTCCGCACGTTCCGTGGGGGAGCCGAGGTCGAGCTGGAGAAGGCTCTCGATCCGAGCGAGTCTGCTGCGCAACGTATGCCGATGAATATTCAGCGCTGTGGCTGCGGCGTCGCCCACCCCGTTGTGTGCCAACCACATGGCCAAGGTCCGGTAGAGATCGCTACCGCCCTTCGCTTCCAGAAGCGGGCGCAAGTGTGCCGCCGCGAATGCCGTCGAGCGATCCTGGTCGAGAAATGCGGACAATCCGCTCTCCGAGAGTTCGGCGAACCGCATCGAAGGCAGGTTGCGGGCACCGGCCTCGGCTGCTGCTTGCGCGGCTTGGCGTCTGGCGCGCGAGAGATCGTCCCACCACAGCATGTCCGACACGCCGACGGTGACGTCGATTTCGTTGACACGGGCGAGGATTCGCCCGCTGTCGGTAGCCGAGACGACGGCAATCAGTGCACCGTCGGTGATGCCGAACGCCAGATCACGGCTGAGACCGTCGAGCAGTGAGACGGACACGCTCTCGAGCAGGCCACTCGGGCCCGCTACGTGGAAGACCTGGAAAGGCTCGACCGGAAATCCTCCCCACAGTTCCCCGGAGATGTTGCGGGCGAGCGCATTCTGTCCCTCGAACAGCTGATGCATCGCAACGGTACGAAGGTGGTTCATCGTCAGCTGTGCGTCTCGGGTTCGAGCCGTCATCAACGTGAGCAGAGACGCGGCTGCGATGACGATGCCCTGATTCAGTGAACCGACGGCGCCGGGGCAGCCGGCGACGAGGTACCCCATCAGCTTTCCCCTCGACGTCAGCAGCGGATGGGAGATGACGTCCTCGTTCTCACTCGTGAGGAAACTGACTTCCATCGGGCGGGCGTCGCGCTCGGGGGCAGTTCGCTCGATTCCGGCGGCCGCGGCGGTGTGTGAGATCTCGACGGTATGTCCGGCCGAGTCCAGCAGAGCCGCCCATCCGCCGATCAATTCCGCCACCCGTCGTACGACTGCCCGGGTGCCGTTGACCGTCACCGCAGCTTGAAGCAGTCGCCGCAGGCTCTGGTAATTGCTGCGCAGCGCTTTCATGTCGTCGTCGGATTGCGCCTTCGACACCGCTTTGGTCAGGGCGATGAAAGGTGTTCGCAATGGGACGTCGAGAAGGGGCACACTGAAACGGGTGGCCGCATCCACCAGAGTCTGTGGCGCCTGCTCGTATCCGAGGCCGGTTCCGAAACCGATTCCGGCAATTCCGGCCGCCACCAGGGTCCGTACGAATCGGGTCGTTTCCGCGGCCGTCGTCGGTAGTGACACCCCGGTGATGAGTAGTAGTTCACCGCCGTCGAGGAAGGGCGTCGGGTCGGGAAGTTCGGAGACATGTGCCCAGGTCAGGGTGCGATCGAGCTGGTCGTGCCCAGCCAGGACGCGAAGGCCGAACTGTTCGGTCGCACAAAGCTGGCGGAGCGTGATGGGCATGAGTCCAGTCTGACACCTCGAACTCGCCACTTTGTAGTGCCTGCGGTCACGTTTGTACAAAGTGGAGCCTGACGCGAGCTTGCCGAAGGTCCGACACTGGCGCTATCGAAAATGCGCTCCGGATAGAGCGCCGCCGAGATCCACGTTCCGAACAGCCCACAAGGAGTACTGATGTCCAGTACAGACCAGCCGGCACTTCAGCACACGCTGAAGAAGCGGCATCTGTCGATGATTGCGATCGCAGGCGTCATCGGCGCCGGACTGTTCGTCGGCTCCGGTGTGGCGATCCAGGAGACGGGACCCGGTGTCCTGATTTCCTACGCGCTTGCCGGCGTCGTCGTCATCCTCGTGATGCGCATGCTCGGTGAGATGTCGGCAGCGTCGCCGGAAACCGGCTCGTTCTCCTCGTACGCCGACAAGGCCATCGGCCGCTGGGCGGGCTTCTCGATCGGCTGGCTGTACGCCTGGTTCTGGATCATCGTGCTCGGCATCGAGGCCACCGCCGGTGCCCTCATCATGAATCGCTGGGTTCCGGGGGTTCCCCAGTGGACCTGGGCATTGATTCTGATGATCGTGCTGACGCTGACCAACATCATCTCGGTCAAGTCGTTCGGCGAGTTCGAGTTCTGGTTCGCCTCCATCAAGGTCGTCGCCATCATCGCGTTCCTCGGCATGGGCATCGTGGCGATCTGCGGATGGATGCCCGGCGTCGAAGCACCCGGAATGACAAACCTGACCGGTCACGGCGGCTTCCTGCCGAACGGAACAGGAGCGATGCTCGCCGCAGTCCTTGTGGTCGTGTTCTCGTTCTTCGGGGCCGAAATCGCCACGATCGCCGCCGGTGAATCGGCCAACCCGCTCGAAGCTGTTCGCGCAGCCGTCAAATCCGTCGTCTGGCGAATTCTCATCTTCTACATCGGCTCGATCGCGGTGGTCGTCACCCTGCTTCCCTGGGACAGCGCGTCGGTTGCACTCAGCCCGTACGTCGCCGTCATGGACTCCTACGGCATTCCGGCCGCGGGCAACATCATGGACGTCGTCGTCCTCACGTCGGTTCTGTCCTGCCTCAACTCGGGTCTCTACACCGCGAGCCGCATGATCTTCTCCCTCGCCGGCCGCGGCGACGCCCCCAAGTCGCTCTCACGTATCGAGAAGACCGGCGTCCCGATGCGCGCTGTCCTGGTCTCGACGATCGTCGGCTTCCTCACCGTCGGCATGAACTACCTCTCCCCGGACAAGGTCTTCCTGTTCCTGGTCAACTCCTCCGGTGCGATCGCGCTGTTCGTCTGGCTGGTCATCTCGGTGTCCCAGCTGCGCACCCGCCGCAAGCTCGAAGCTTCGGGCCAGGAGCTGGAACTCAAGATGTGGTTCTTCCCGTACCTGACCTACGCCACGATCGCCGCCATCATCGCGCTCTGCATCGGAATGCTCACCCTGGACTCGACGCGCAGCCAGATGATCGTGTCCCTGGGACTTGCAGCGATCCTCGTGGGTATCGGGCTCTACCGCTACCGGAACCACAAAGACACCGACACCGACGCCGAGGTCGTGCCCGTCGCCGAGAGCGCTCCCACACCCTGACACCAACGTCCCCATCTGCGAGATACTTCGATGTCCTAGTATCGGCCACGGACAGAGAAATCGACGTGAGCACAGCAGATGGGGACAATCATGACCACACCCGAACCGATCGTCATCGTCGACGGGGCCAGGACCCCCGTCGGTAGCTTCGGCGGCGTCTTCAAGGACGTACCCGCACACGAGCTGGGCGCCGCAGCAGCCAAGGCCGCGCTGAGCCGCGCCGGCGTTGCGCCAGAAGACATCGACGAGGTCGTCATGGGCTGCATCGGCCAGGTCGGCCCGGACGCCTACAACGCACGCCGCGTCGGCATCGCCGCCGGACTGCCCGAGAACGTCCCCGCCTACACCGTCAACCGCCTCTGTGGCAGCGGTCTGCAGGCTGTGTGGTCTGCGGCGATGCAGATGCGATGGGGCGCAGCTGCCATCACGCTCGCCGGCGGTGACGAGAGCATGTCTCGCATGCCCTTCTACGACTTCGCCGCCCGCTCGGGCTACAAGCTCGGCGATCGCAGCCTCGTCGACGGCACCGTCGCGATGCTCACCGACCCGTTCAGCAAGGCTCACATGGGCCGCACTGCCGAAGCCGTCGCCCGTAAGTACGGCGTCAGTCGCGAGCAGCAGGACGAGTTCGCCGTCGAATCTCAGCGCCGTGCCGCTACCGACGCAGCGAAGGCGGCATTCGCCGAGGAAATCACTCCCGTCGAGACCGGTGGTCGGCGCTCCGTCACCGTCACCGAGGACGAGCATCCCAAGCCCGGAACCACCGTCGAAACCCTCGCCAAGCTGCGCCCCGCATTCGAAGAGGGCGGATCCGTCACCGCCGGTAACGCGTCGGGCATCAACGACGGCGCCGGCGCACTCGTCCTCGCGACGGGCACCGAGGCAGCCAAGCGCGGTCTCACCGGACTGGTCACGCTCGAAACCGTCACGACGGCAGCCATGGAGCCCGGCCTGATGGGCTACGCTCCCGTGCTCGCTCTCGAAAAGCTCTTTGCACAAACAGGATTGAAGCCTTCCGACATCGGCACCGCCGAGGTCAACGAGGCGTTCGCTTCGCAGGCCATCGCCGTCATCCGTGACAGTGGCCTGGATCCGGAGAAGACCAACCCGTACGGCGGAGCGATCGCCCTCGGACACCCGGTCGGCGCCACCGGAGCCATCCTGACCCTGCGTGCCGCACGCGACATGGTCCGCCGCGACCTCGAATTCGGCATCGTCACCATGTGCATCGGCGGCGGTCAGGCACTCGCTGCCCTGCTGAAGCGGGTCTGATCATGGCGACCAAGCGCAAGCCGTCGTGGCACGACGACGAGATCACCGCAGTAGCCGAACTGGCCCGTGGTTTCTTCGATCGTGAACTGATCGCCAAGCGTGAGCAGTGGGACGCTCAGCATCGCGTCGACCGGTCCGTGTGGCTCGAAGCCGGCAAGCTCGGCCTGCTGTGCTGCTCGATTCCCGAGGAATACGGCGGGGGCGGTGGAACTTTCGCGCACGATCTCGCTGTCTTCGAGGCGCAGGGCTACTGCGGTGACTATGCGCTCGGTAACTCCGTGCACAGTGGCATCGTCGCCCACTACGTGCTCGAGTACGGAAGCGAAGAGCAGAAGAAGGCCTGGCTGCCAGGTATGGCGACGGGCGAAATCCTCGGCGCCATCGGAATGACCGAGCCCGGAACAGGTTCCGACCTCAAGGCAATCACCACGTCCGCGATCCGTGACGGTGACCACTACGTCGTGAACGGGTCGAAGACCTTCATCACCAATGGTGGCAGCGCAGACATGATCGTGCTTGCCGTCAAGACCGACCCCAAGGCGGGCGCCAAGGGTGTCTCGCTCCTGATTGTGGATCTTCGTGACTGCGAAGGCTTTGCGGTCGGCCGCGTGCTCGACAAGGTCGGTCAGCACGGCGCCGATACGTCGGAGCTGTCCTTCACCGACGTTCGCGTTCCCGTCTCGAACCTCCTCGGTGAGTCCGAGGGGCTCGGCTTCGGTCAGTTGATGGCGCAGCTGGTGCAGGAACGCCTCATCATCGGCGCGCAGGCCATCGGCACCATCGAGCGTGCAGTCGAGGAGACCGTCGCATACACCAAGGCGCGTCAAGCGTTCGGGCACAGCCTCTTCGAGTTCCAGAACACCGCCTTCGAGCTGGCCGAGTGCCAGACGATCGCACGCACCTGCCGTGTCTTCCTCGACAACTGCATCGAGGATCACCTCAACGGCGAGCTGGACGGCGCAGACGCCGCGATGGTCAAGTACTGGCTCACCGAGCAGCAATGCGCCGTCGTCGACCGGTGCGTGCAGCTCTACGGCGGATACGGCTACATGCGTGAGTACCCGATCGCGCGCATGTACGAGGACTCCCGCGTCCAGAAGATCTACGCCGGCGCCAACGAAGTGATGAAGGGCATCATCGCGAAGAGTCTTTAATCACCGGCGTCGAAAACCATTGACACCGACCAGGCACCCACCGAGCATTTCGGTGGGTGCCTTTGTGTGTGCCCACAAGCGGTATCGAGCTGTTCGGAAGGCAAACACTGATGAGCTTCACCATCGAAGTCGGGTCGGCACGCGTCACCCAACTGACAGAGCTGGCGCACTGGCCGTTTCCGCCGCGAGAGCTCTTTCCCCAGGCGAGTGAGGCCGAGATCAGTGAAGCGTCGGCGCGGCTGGCACCGGAGTTCTTCGACGAGGGTAGTGGTGACCTCGTGCTTGCCATCCACACCTACCTGGTGGAGATCGGCGGCAAGGCCGTCGTCGTCGACACCGGCAACGGCAACAGCAAGCACCGGCCGAACCTCTTGCCGCATCACATGTTCGGTACCGACTACCTCGCACGCTTCGCAGCCACCGGTGTGTCCGTCGACGACGTCGATCTGGTGGTCAGCACACATCTGCACCCTGACCACTGTGGCTGGAACACCGCCCTCGACGCCGAAACCTGGCGGCCTACCTTCCCCCGCGCGACCTACATTTTCGATCGCACCGAACTGGCCGCGCTCCAACAACTCGCCGCCGACGGTCCACACGAAGGAGTGGTCTCGGATCTGGCGCAGACCTTCGAGGACAGCGTCCGTCCCGTTCTGGACGGGGCGAAGTGGGAGGCGGTCGACGACGGCCACGTCCTGGCCGAGTCCGAAGGCACACGCGTCGTCGTGCGCAGCGCGCCCGGCCACACGCCGGGTCACATCGTGATCGAGATCCGCACTGCCGACGGCGGCGCCGTCATCTCCGGCGATGTGATCCACCATCCGATCCAGTTTCTGTACCCGGACCTCAGTCAGGGCGGCGACGCGGATCCGGAGATCGCGAGGGTCACCCGCCGCGAACTTCTCGAACGCTGCGCGTCGAAGGGACTGCTTCTACTTCCCGCACACTTTCCGGTCGACGAACCGATCACGGTTCGGTTGAACGAGGACGATCGCCCGATGGCACCTTCGATATATGTTGCGAGGCCTGCATAGAATGGGCCAATGCCTGCGACCGAATCGACGCCATCGCTCTCCGGCAGGCCGCTTTCGAGTCGGATCGGATACGGCTTGGTCAAAGCCGCACTCCGCGTGAGGCAGTCGTACGCGGAGGCTTTGTCTCGCGTCGGACTGCTGCCCAATCATCACGCCATTCTCAGCACACTCGATGAACTCGGCCCATGCCATCAAAAGGAGCTTGCTTCCCGAGTGGTGGTCGACCCCGGTGACATCGTTGCCTATCTCGACAGTCTGCAGGAGTCGGGATACGTTGTGCGCGAACGTGATCAATCTGATCGGCGTAGGCAGGTCGTTTCGATCACGGACTCCGGAGTAGCGAAGTTGATCGAGGGTGATGCGGCCCTCGACGGCGTCGAGCAAGAGGTCTTCGAGTCGTTGACCGATCGGGAACGTGAGACATTGACGGTCGTATCCGCCAAGCTCACGGGGCAGACGGCGCGGCCGTCAGAGGCCTGATGATTCCGGGTACTCTTTTGCTCGTCTCGGCTGGACGCTTGTGGCCCCAGTAACTCGGTTGGTTGTAAGTTCTTGCCACCCAACTCAGATCGTCAACGGTGAGTCCACCGAACCCGTACTCGATCTGCAGACCGGACGGGCTGCCGATGTAGATCGACGTCATCAGGTCATTGGTGTGGCGCCCCAGCGTTTGCATGACCTCGGTGTCGTGGCTGTCGAGAAGATCGATCAGGCGTCCGAGATCGTCCATGCATTCGACTTCGAGCATGAGGTGGTTGAATCCGACGTGGCCGGGATATTCGGCCAGTGCAAGTGAATGATGACGTCCGTTGACGTGATAGAAGCGCACGGTGAATTGGTCGTTGGTGATCCGGTCCGATAGTCGGAAACCCAGCACATCCACGTAAAACTTGTTGGTTTCCTCGATATTCGGTACCTGTAAAACGATGTGGCCCAGGCCTTGATCTCCGGTCACGAATCCGCCGCGCATGACACGACCCGGTGTGAACGACAGTGGCGTCGATGCCTTTCCCCACGAAATCTCGTGTCGAGTTCCCCATGGGTCGGTGAACCACACGAGTTCGGCGACTTGCCGCTCGGCGAGCAGGTCGGGATTGCCGTCGTGCAGCGTGATGCCGCTCCGGTCGAGGTGCGCGGCGAACGAGTGAAGATCGGATTCATTGGCCATTGCCCAACCGGCGTACAGGAATTCGTCTACCTTGCCGGGGTGGACGGCAATTCGATAGTTGACGTCGTCTACTGCGAGCCGGATTGCGCCATCCGGCCCGTCTGGTGACAGTTTCGCGCCCAGAAGTCCGGTTCCGTACTTTCTCCAGTCCTGAGCCCTGGGTGACGCGACTCTGATATACGACAGTTCCTGGATCACGATGATCTCCCTCGAATGCACTTGATGGTTGCTGTTCCCAAAATATAAGCAGTGTGACCAATGATTGGCAAGACAATCGTTGGTTTTGCCAAGCAATTTGGGAGTGGCAGCCGCCAGTGATGCTGAAATCAGGAAACGGGGGCCATAGTCCCTGGTGACGCATCCAACCCTCGGCTTCCGAACAGGTCCGATACCCTGGTTCATCGTGACCGCTGCAAATTCAGAGACCGCCCGTGCCCAGTACGACCTGATCGTCGTCGGTTCGGGATTCTTCGGGCTGACCATCGCCGAGCGTGCCGCTACCCAGCTGGGTAAGCGCGTGCTGGTGTTGGATCGCCGTCACCACCTGGGGGGGAACGCATACTCGGAGGCAGAGCCGGAGACCGGCATCGAGGTCCACAAGTACGGTGCCCACCTGTTCCACACCTCCAACAAGAAGGTCTGGGACTACGTCACCCAGTTCACTGAGTTCACGAACTACCAGCACCGCGTCTTCGCGCTGCACAAGGGGCAGGCGTACCAGTTCCCGCTGGGACTCGGTCTCGTGTCGCAGTTCTTCGGTCGGTACTTCACTCCCGAAGAAGCACGCGCCCTCATCGCCGAGCAGTCCAGCGAGATCGATTCGAAGGACGCCTCCAATCTCGAAGAGAAGGCGATCTCCCTGATCGGGCGCCCGCTCTACGAAGCGTTCGTGCGTGACTACACGGCTAAGCAGTGGCAGACCGACCCCACCGAGCTGCCCGCGGCGAATATCGCCCGCCTGCCGGTCCGCTACAACTTCGACAATCGCTACTTCAACGACACGTACGAGGGCCTGCCCGTCGACGGATATACGGCGTGGCTCGAGAACATGGCGAAGGATCCGAAGATCGAGGTCCGCCTCGACACCGATTACTTCGACGTCCGCGACGAACTGCGCACCGCCAGCCCCGACGCCCCTGTCATCTACACGGGCCCGCTCGACCGCTACTTCGACTACTCCGAAGGTGCACTGGGATGGCGCACCCTCGATTTCGAGACCGAGGTTCTGCCCACCGGAGACTTCCAGGGCACCCCGGTCATGAACTACAACGACGCCGACGTGCCGTTCACCCGTATCCACGAGTTCCGTCACTTCCATCCGGAGCGCGAGTACCCGACCGACAAGACCGTCATCATGCGTGAGTTCTCACGTGCCGCGGAGGCGAAGGACGAGCCGTACTACCCGATCAACACTCCAGAGGATCGCGAGAAGCTCTCCGCGTACCGCTCACGCGCCAAGAAGGAGACCGCGGAGAACAAGGTCCTCTTCGGTGGGCGTCTCGGCACCTACCAGTACCTGGACATGCACATGGCGATCGCCAGCGCGCTGACGATGTTCGAGAACACCCTGCGCCCGCATCTCGAAACGGGTGCGGAATTGGCAGGGGAGAGCGAATGAACGCACGTCATCTACTCGAAGGCGAAGATGCCGTCAGCGGCGACGAGGTGACCTACCTCGGCAAGTCCCTGCTTCAGCGGATCATCCTGCCCCGCGCCGGTGAGCCGCTCGACGTCCGCACGTTGTACTTGGAAGAGTCCTGGTCCAACAGTCGGCGGGCGCACTCGACCTCGCGCACGTCGGTAGCGCTCGGCGCCGAGACCGAGGTCTCGTTCGCCACGTACTTCAACGCGTTCCCTGCCAGCTACTGGCGTCGATGGTCCATCCTGAAATCGGTGGTCCTTCGTCTCGAGCTGTCCGGCCACGGCCGCGTCGACATCTACCGTTCCAAGGCGGATTCCTCGCGAATTCACGTGGAAGGCAAGGAATTTGCCGACGGCGATGCCGCGGTCGAGTTCGAGGTGGAACTGGCGCCGTTCGAGGACGGTGGCTGGATCTGGTTCGACATCACCACCGATACGGCAGTGGTCGTCGAGAGCGGCGGCTGGTACGCGCCCGTCGAGGCTCCCGGCGAAGCGACTGTCGCCGTTGGTATTCCGACGTTCAACCGTCCGACCGACGCGGTCAAGGCGCTTGCTGCACTGGCTTCGGATCCGCTGGTGTCGGACGTGATCAAGGCCGTCATCATGCCGGATCAGGGCACCCGCAAGGTGCGTGACGAACCCGGATTCGCCGAAGCTGCTGCAGCGCTCGGTGATCGGCTCGCCATTCACGATCAGGGCAACCTCGGCGGCTCGGGCGGATACAGCCGAATCATGTACGAGGCACTCAAGACGACGCAGTGCCAGCACATCCTGTTCATGGACGACGACATCGAGATCGAACCGGACTCGATTCTGCGTGCGCTTTCGTTCTCGCGTTTCGCGAAGTCGCCGATGCTGGTGGGTGGGCAGATGCTCAACCTGCAGGAACGAAGCCACCTCCACGTGATGGGTGAAGTGGTCAACCGCGGCACCTTCATGTGGTCCGCGGCGCCGAACGTCGAATACGACCACGATTTCTCGAAGAAACCGCTGCGCGAGTCGAAGCTCCTGCACCGCCGCATCGACGTCGACTTCAACGGCTGGTGGATGTGCATGATCCCGCGCCAGGTCGCCGAAGAACTCAAGCAGCCGCTGCCGCTCTTCATCAAGTGGGACGATGTCGAATACGGTTTGCGCGCAAAGGAAGCCGGATACCCGACCGTCACTCTGCCCGGTGCCGCGATCTGGCACATGGCGTGGAGCGACAAGGACGACGCCATCGACTGGCAGGCGTACTTCCACCTCCGTAACCGTCTGGTGGTGGCCGCGCTCCACATGCCGGGCAACGGCCGTGGCCTCGTGGTCAACACGGTGAAGGCAACGCTCAAGCACCTGCTGTGCCTCGAGTACTCCACCGTCGCGATCCAGAACAAGGCCATCGCGGACTTCCTCGCCGGACCCGAGCACGTCGCGAACATGCTGCCGACGGCACTCGGTGAGGTCCACGCCCAGCGCAAGGAATTCTCCGACGCCGTCGTACTGCCGTCGTCGACTGCGTTGCCGCTGCCCTCCGGTGCGGATGTCGGAGACGTGAGCCTGCCGCTGTCGACCGTCGCGAAGATCACCCGGGTCCTCAGGGCCGGAGTGCACAACGTGAAGCCGGCCAAGCCGGAACACCTCGAGCGCCCTCAGCTCAATGTTCCGACCATCGACGCCCGTTGGTTCCTGCTCTCGCAGGTCGACGGCGTCACCGTCACCACGGCCGACGGTCGCGGCGTCGTCTACCGCAAGCGAAACCCGAAACTCGCGCTCGAACTGCTCAAGGAAGCAACACGGTTGCGCCGCGAACTCGCCGCCCGTTTCCCCGAGCTCAAGAAGCAGTACCAGGACGCCGTTCCTTCACTGACCAGCACGGAAAGGTGGGAACGTGTCTTCGGCATCTCCTGAAGTACAGATTCTGGCCGGGATTCAGTCGACCGTCGGGCAGCTGCCGGGAGCCGTCAAGGTCGCCCGCGGTATGTCTCACTTCGGTGAGCACTCCCTCGGGTGGATCGCGATCGCTGCCGTCGGTGCTGCTGTGGACAAGCCGCGTCGACGTGAATGGGCCGGAGCAGCCGTCGGAGCATTCGGTGCACACGCCGCCTCCGTGGTGATCAAACGAGTGGTCAGGCGCAAGCGACCTTCCGATCCTTCGGTGCAGGTCAACGTCTCGACACCGAGCAAGCTCAGCTTCCCGTCATCACACGCGACGTCGACGACGGCGGCGGCTGTGCTGATCGGTCGGCTCACCGGGCTACCCTTACCGGCGTTGCTGGTGCCCCCGATGATGCTCTCGCGTCTGGTCCTGGGAGTTCACTACCCGACCGACGTACTCGCCGGAGCGGCACTGGGAGCCGCATCCGCGGCGGTAGTTCGCCGGGTCGAAGAAGCCAGAGCCGAACAGAAATGTGGAGATAAATGAGCGAGGAACCGGCTACGGTCAGCGGACCCCCGAAGTCCCTGCCCGCCGGCATCGTCAAGGCACTTCGCCCACGTCAGTGGGTCAAGAACGTCCTTGTGCTGGCAGCGCCCATCGCGGCCGGAACCGCCACCGAAGCCGACGTGCTGTTGCCCGTCGCGCTGGCGTTCGTCGTGTTCTGTATGGCGGCATCAGGCATCTATCTCGTCAACGACGCGATGGATGTCGAAGCCGACCGTGCTCACCCCACGAAGCGATTCCGTCCCATCGCGGCCGGCGTTCTACCCGTCAACATCGCCTACGGCATGGCAGTCGTGCTGCTTGCCGGTGCGATCGGGCTGTCCTTCCTGGCCAACTGGCAACTCGCCGTGGTCATGGGCGTGTACATCGTCATCCAGCTCGCCTACTGCTTCGGTCTCAAGCATCAGGCCGTCATCGACATCTGCATCGTCTCGTCCGGCTTCCTGCTTCGAGCGATCGCCGGTGGCGTTGCCGCCGAGATCGATCTCTCGCAGTGGTTCCTGCTGATGATGGCGTTCGGCTCACTCTTCATGGCGGCAGGCAAGCGCTACGCCGAACTGCAGTTGGCCGAGAAGACCGGCGCCAAGATCCGTAAGTCCCTCGAGAGCTACACGATGACGTACCTGCGTTTCGTGTGGACGATGGCAGCGACGACGCTGGTCCTCTGCTACGGACTGTGGGCGTTCCAACAGGACGCCATCAAGGGCACCAACTGGTACGCCATCTCGATGGTGCCGTTCACCATCGCGGTGCTGCGATACGCGGTGGACGTCGACGGCGGCGAAGCCGGAGAGCCTGAGGAGATCGCGCTCGGTGACCGGGTGCTGCAACTCCTCGCGATTGCGTGGATCGGAGTAGTGGGTGTCGCTGTCTACCTCGTCTGAGCCACGCACCGAGGCCGACCCGCACGTCGACACTGCGGCGAATCGCACCACCCTCAGTCGAGGAGTTTTTCTCGGCGGGGTGGTGCTTGCTGCTGCCCTCATGTTCTGGGGTGCGTGGGAGCGTCGCTGGATCGCCGACGACGGACTCATCGTCTTGCGAACCGTCCGCAACCTGCTCGCGGGGAACGGCCCGGTCTTCAACGCGGGTGAGCGTGTCGAGGCGAACACGAGTACCGCGTGGACGTACATCGTCTACGCGTTCAGTTGGCTCACGCAGATCCGTCTCGAATACGTTGTTCTGACGATCGCGCTAGTACTCTCGACTGCTGCCGTCGTGTTGGCGATGCTCGGCACCGGTCGTCTGTACCGCGGCGTTCGGCCGTCGGCGGGCGGAACGATCCTGCTGGTACCGGCGGGTGTTCTCGTCTACATCGCGGTTCCGCCTGCGCGAGATTTCGCCACTTCCGGGCTCGAGACTTGCTTGGTGATCTTCTGGATCGCGCTCCTGTGGCTACTGCTCGTTCGGTGGGCGCAGGCGTCGACGCCGTCCACGGCGTCGATCCTGACTCTCTCGTTCGTGGCCGGACTCGGACCACTGGTTCGACCCGAGATGGCGATTCCCGGTGCTGCCGCGTTGATGATGATCGTTCTCTCCGCAGGCCTGACCTGGAAGATTCGCACACTGATCGTCGTCGTCGCCGGACTTGTCCCGGTGGCCTATCAGATCTGGCGAATGGGCTACTACGCCTTGCCGTACCCGAACACCGCGGTGTCGAAGGACGCCGGTGGCGCGAAGTGGGCGCAGGGTTTTGCTTACCTGTGGAACCTGGTCGGGCCGTACCTGCTCTGGTTGCCGTTGCTGTTCCTGCTCATCGGTGCGCTGCTGCTCGTGTGGCGAAGCCGAGCGGACACACCTACCGCCACCGCAGATCAACCCGCACGCCCGCTGTGGCAGCGCTTTCAGCAGTTTCTGCGCACGCCGCGGGCGATTGTCACCTTCATTCTCGGCAGTGGGCTGATCCTCGGGATCTACTCTCTGCGCGTCGGCGGCGACTTCATGCACGGCCGCGTCCTGTTGCCGGTGCTGTTCTGCCTGCTCATCCCGGTGGCGGTCATTCCGTTGCGGGTGCCGGCGCGGGCAGCGTTCGGAAGTAATCGCGACACCGCGATCTTCGGAGTCTCGGCGGTGCTGTGGATCGGCACGATCATCTGGGCCTTCTTCGCCGCGAACACGACGGGTATGCCCGAAGGATCCGTGGTGGGTCGCTCGGGAATCGTCGACGAGCGAGCGTTCTACGCACTCAACACCGGTCACAAGCATCCGATCCTGGCCGAGGACTACCTCGACTATCCGCGAATGCGTGCCATGGTCGAGACCATCGCGCGGACTCCGGAGGGTGGGCTGCTGCTGCCCTCCGCGAGCTACGACTCCTGGTTCGTCGTCCCACCACCCGGACCGATCGAAGAGCCGGCCGAGCACGTCGTCTTCTTCCTCAACCTCGGAATGACGAGCATGAACGTCGGCCTCGACGTTCGGGTGCTCGATCAGATGGGGCTGGCGTACCCCCTGGCAGCTCACACCGAGCGACTCGAGGACGGCCGGATCGGGCACGACAAGAATCTCTATCCGGACTGGGTGGTCGCGGACACGGGAATGATCGACGTTCGACCGTGGCTGCCGTTCTTCCTCGACGAAGACTGGGTTGCGGACGCAAAGCTGGCCATCACCTGCCCGGAAACTCAGGAGCTACTCACGTCGTACCGCTCCGAGCTGACCTGGGCCAGATTCAAACAGAACTTCCAGCAGGCATTCGACTTCGCGAAGTACCGATTCGACCGGGTTCCGGCCTACGAATTGGAACGCTGCGGTCTCGTTCCACCGGAGTCACCCAGGTGATGTGATCAGCATCACCGACTGTTGAGGGTTTGAATATTTCGATTCAGTAACACCGAATTGATTGGCCACGATGTACTCGAAGACGATTCACCTAACCTGAATCACCCCCGAGGGGTGATGACGGTGTTGCTCGCGGATTGGGACGTAACGGTCCACCTATTTGTCACAGCTGAACCTGTGACATAAAGTCCAGCGAGCGCAGTGTGACTTGGAAGAGGTCCGCTGCCGACCCGAACTCGTTCGGGCTGGCAGAAAAGCCTGTTCCCCGACGGAATCCGCCGGAACCACTCCACCGAGTGGGTTCCGCAGACGAAGAGAGAGAGCAGTATCCATGCGTTTTGCCAGAAAGAGGCTGACCCAGCGCCTCAAGCACCGAGCGTTGGCCATCGGTGCCGCAGCACTTGTGCTCCCCCTTGCTGCAGGAGTTGCCGGTAGTGCTGTCGCCTCTGCTGCGCCTGCGCACACTGCTCCCAGCCACACCGCCCCCTCCGGCGGATACGACGAGCTGTGGGTGCCCTCCTCGATGGGCAACATCAAGGTCCAGGTCCAGTGGGCCGCTCGCGGCGGAAACGCTGCCCTTTACCTCCTCGACGGCCTGCGTGCGCGTAACGACGCCAACGCGTGGAGCTTCGAGACCAATGCGATGGACCAGTACCGCAACGACAACATCACCCTCGTGATGCCCGTCGGCGGCGAGTCCAGCTTCTACAGCGACTGGTATGCACCGTCGAACTTCAACGGCCAGCAGATCACGTACAAGTGGGAAACCTTCCTCACCGAAGAACTCCCCAACTTCCTCGCGAACTACGGCGTCTCGCCCACCAACAACGCGGTCCTCGGCCTCTCGATGGGTGGCAGCGCTGCTCTGACGCTGGCTGCTTACCACCGTGACCAGTTCAAGTTCGCCGGCTCGCTGTCGGGCTACCTGAACATCTCGGCTCCGGGCATGCGCGAGGCAATCCGCGTCGCAATGCTCGATGCCGGTCGCTTCAACGTCGACTCCATGTGGGGACCGCCGTGGAGCCCGTCCTGGCTGCGCAACGACCCGTTCGTCTTCGCACCGCGTCTGCAGGGCCTGTCGATGTACATCTCGTCGGCAAGCGGCCTGCCCGGTGAATACGACCACCCGCGCGCACCGATCGACTACTACAACACGGCTAACGGCATGGGCCTCGAGGCTCTCGCCCTGGTCAACACTCGTGCATTCCAGATCCGCATGAACTCGCTGGGTATCCCGGCCACCTACAGCTTCCCGTCCAACGGCACGCACTCGTGGCCGTACTGGTCGGCAGAGCTGTGGAAGGCTCGCGGCCAGATCCTCGACACCATGAACGCTTGGTGATCGTGCGCGATCCCGTGACCTAGTCACTTCACCAGTGCCGTTCCGGACTCCTCGAAGGAGAACCGGGACGGCACTTGTGTATTCAGGTGCTGCACAAGCGCCCGATGTCAGTAACAATTGCACCACCAGTAACAGCGCGGCTACCCCAAGCGGGGATCGTTTGCGTGTAGAAATAGTTTCAACGGGGGTCTGGCTGCTCAGGCGGCCACACGATCGACGCGCGGACCGAACGTAAGGAAAGAGAGTGAGCTCATGCGAGTAGGCCTTGCCACGGAGGACCGTCGCCGGTCCCGGGCAACCTTCCGGACAAAGGTCGTCGGCGCACTGGCAGCGATGCTGGTTCTGCCGATCGCCGCGGGCTTGACGACGGCCGGAACCGCGGCAGCCGCGCCGGCACCTGCTCAGGCCGCACCGGCCGCCACCCAGAACCCCACCGGAGCAGCGGTCACGAAGGTCGACTGGCTCAGCGAGCGTCGCGTCGCGCTGTGGGTGAACTCTCCCGCGATGGGCACCCCGATTCAGGTGCAGATCCTCTTGGCCCGCGATTGGAACGTCAATCCGTCGGCCAGCTTCCCCTCGGTCTGGATGCTCGACGGTCTTCGCGCGACCGACAACGAGAACGCCTGGACCTACGAGACCGACGCCGAGTCCTTCTACGCGGACAAGAACGTCAACGTCATCCTCCCGGTCGGCGGTCAGTCCAGCTTCTACTCCGACTGGCTCCAGCCCGACAACGGCAAGAACTACCAGTGGGAGACGTTCCTGACCAAGGAACTGCCCCCCATCCTCGAAAAGGACTGGCGGACCACGCAGACACGCGGTGTCGTCGGTCTGTCGATGGGCGGCACGTCCGCCATGTTCCTCACGGCGCGCAACCCCGGCTTCTTCAAGTTCGCCGCTTCGCTCTCCGGCATCCTCACCACCACCTCGCTCGGCATGCCTCAGGCAATCCAGTTCGCGATGACCGACGCCGGTGGATACAACTCCGCCGCGATGTGGGGACCGCCGTCCAACCCGCAGTGGGCTGCACACGATCCGTACGCGCTCGCCGAGAAGCTCAAGGGCGTCAGCCTGTACGTCTCGAGTGGTAGCGGTACGACCGGCCCGTACGACCAGCCGTCGGGAATTCCCGGCGTGAGCACCAACTACGCAGGCATGGGCCTCGAGATCCTCGCTCGCCTGACCTCGCAGACCTTCGCGACCAAGCTCAACCAGCTCGGAATCCCCGCGCAGGTCAACTACCGCCCGTCCGGAACCCACTCGTGGCCGTACTGGCAGTTCGAGCTTCATCAGCTGTGGCCGCAGTTGGCCAACGCCATCGGCGTCGAGGTCGAGAAGCCGGCTTGCGGCACTTCGGGTGAGATCGGTGCGACGGCCGCAGCCAACGGCTGGATCGGTGACTGCATCACCCCCGAGTACAGCGTCGCGGGTGGCCTGGCACAGGACTTCCGCAACGGTCGCATCTACTTCACCAGTGGAACGGGCGCCCAGCCCGTCGCCGGTCGTATCGCCGGCGCGTACATGAACACCGGAGCAGCGGCCGGCCCGCTCGGCTTCCCGCGTACCCCCGAACTCGGTACCCCCGACGGACGCGGACGCTTCAACCACTTCCAGAACGGCTCCATCTACTGGACCCCGCAGACCGGCGCTCACCCCGTCAGCGGCGACATCCTCGCCGAGTGGTCCGCACAGGGTTGGGAAGGTGGCCCGCTCGGCTACCCGACTGCCGACGAGATCGCGACCCCCGGCAAGCCGGGCAAGGTCCAGGGATTCGAGATCGGCGCAATGTACAGCAGCGCCAACGGAACTCACGCGGTTCTCGGAATGATCATGGGCAAGTACGGCGAACTCGGCTGGGAAAACGGCTGGCTCGGATTCCCGAAGTCGAACGAGGTTCCGATCAAGGACAACGGACGCTTCACCGAGTTCGAGGGCGGCAACATCTACTGGAGCCCCGGCACCGGTGCATGGTCCGTCGAGAACGGTCCGCTGTTCGACGGTTGGAAGAGAGTCGGATACGAAGGTGGACGACTCGGATTCCCGATCAGTGACAAGTTCGACATTCCCGGTGGTGTCCAGCAGAACTTCCAGTTCGGCTACATCACGGTGATCGGTGACAAGACAGAAGTTCACTAACTCACAGTGGTGCACGACGGGCGGGCCCGATCACGGATCGGTGCCCGCCCGCGTGCGTTGCGTAACCTGTTGATGGACTTTCGACTGAAGGCAAGGACGGACATTGATGTCGCTTTTCTCGGGTAACCGAAACACTTGTGCACGCGCGATCGCGGTCGGCGCCCTGGCGCTCGCCACCGGTGGCGCGCTTGTCGCGTGCGGTAGTGACGACTCCACTGCAACCTCCAATCCGGTCACCACGACGTCCGCGGCGGCTTCGTCCTCGAGCGGTTCGGCATCTGCGTCCGCCTCTGCGACCACGACGGCGTCGGCTGCGCCCACCAGTCCGGGAGCCGCGGCCACCGCGCCGCCGGAGCAGCCGCAGAGCATCGAGGGCTTCCCGGGTCCCACAGTCGTCGAGGTCAGTCCCGAGGCACAGAAGTTCCTCGACGGACTGAAGGCGAAGGGCATCACCCCAGCCGGTGACGGAAGCATCGCCGTCAACACGGCCAATTACATCTGCGCTGCCGGTCCTCAGACCGACGACGAGGTCCTGACCTTCGTGACCGCCTTCGTCGGCCAGGAAGCGTCGGCGGAAGGCAAGCAGATCACTCCCGAGCAGGCAGGTGCGAACGCTCAGATCTACATCGACGTCGCCAACGCCACCTACTGCAAGTAGGCGCGGGTCATGGCGAGGTCTGGAAAGCGTCGTGGGTGCCTGATCCCGCTGCTGATCATTCTTGTGGTCGCAGCGGTCGTGATCGGCGGTTGGTACATCCTGGCCGGGCGGGTGCCTTCGCCGACTCCGATCCCGCCGAGCCCGGAGCCTCCGGTGTCTCAGCCGGCCAGTTGCCCCGATGTCCAGGTAGTAGCCATACCGGGTACGTGGGAGTCGAGCGCTACCGACGACCCGTACAACCCGACGGCCAATCCGGCGTCCTTGATGCTGAACGTGACCCGTCCTCTGCAGGAGAAGTTCGATACTTCACGGGCCGACGTCTACACCGTTCCGTATGTCGCACAGTTTTCGAATCCGGTGGCGATCCCGCCGGACGGACAGCAGTCCTACAACAACAGTCGGGCCGCGGGAACTGCTGCCACTAACGACTTTCTGATGAATCGGCACGCCGAGTGCCCGCTCACGAGTTACGTCCTGACCGGATTTTCCCAGGGCGCGGTGATTGCGGGTGACGTCGCCGCGAGTATCGGCGACGGTACCGGCGCGGTGCCTGCCGATCTGGTTCTGGGCGTCGGCTTGATCGCCGACGGTCGGCGCGATCCGGCGTTCGGGAACACCGTTGGCCCGAGCGTTGCCGGTGTCGGCGCCGAGCTGTCGCTGAACGGGCTGAAGCTGCCCGGTCTCACGATGACCGGCCCGAGGCCCGGCGGGTTCGGTGACCTCAACGATCGGACCTATCAGATCTGCGCGCCGAGCGACGGTATCTGCGACGCGCCGGCAGCCGCTCTCAACCCGACCAACTGGCTGAGTTCGGCGCCGCGACTGCTCGAGTACTACAACAACCCTGTGCACGCGATGTACAACTCCTTCCAAGTCGATCCGAACGGCACGACGGCCACCCAATGGATGGCACAGTGGGCTGCGGAGAAGATCGACGCTGCACCGACGCCGCCCCACAGTTGAGTCACCGCCGCACTGTTGATTCGTCACAATCGGGCGTCTCGGGAGTTCGCTCGCGGGTAATCTGCTCGTTTGGTCCCGGTAGAGTGCTGCACGGTCCGGGGGCTTCCTCTACAGTGCTGTCACGTAAGTGACTGGCGAGTAGGTTCGATTTGTCCGAGTTTGTAGTTCGAGTACGACGTACGTGTCCATCACAGGAGATCGATATATGAGTTCCACCCACGGCAGCGATGCCCTACGCAAATTTCGGTTTGCGGCCGGTGGCGAGGGCAACGCCGAAGAGGGTGGTGCGCGACGCTTCGTCAAGCTCGCGCAGAAGGCCGAGGAACTCGGCTACGACTCGTTCATGATTCCGGATCACCTGGGTAATCAGGTCGGCCCGATCGCCGCTCTCGGAGCGCTCGCGGTGGCCACCGACAAGATTCGTCTCGGCACCGCCGTGTTGGCCAACGGCTTCCGTCATCCTGCTGTGCTCGCGAAGGACGCGGCGACAATCGACGTGCTGTCCGGTGGTCGACTCGAACTCGGTATCGGTGCGGGCTGGATGAAGGAAGAGTTCGACAAGGGCGGCATCGCCTACGAAAGTCCGGGCGTTCGCATCGAGAAGCTCGAGGAGTCTCTGCAGATTCTCGACGTTCTGCTGCGCGGGCAGGAATGCACTTTCGAAGGCAAGCACTATCAGGTGCGCGGCCTCAAGGGCAGCCCGCGACCGCGGCAGGGCCCGCGGCCACCGATCATCGTGGGCGGCGGAGGCCCGAAGATGCTTGCTCTCGCGGCGAAGTACGCGGACATCATCTCGGTCGCCACACCGACCAACCGTGACGGGCGGCTTCTGCTCTCCGGAATCACGATGGAAAAGACCATCGAACGTGTCGAGCGGATCCGCGAAGCTGCCGGCGAGCGTTTCGATGAGATCGAACTCAACTGGACCATCACCATGATCATGATCACCGACGATCGAGAGCAGGCTGCCGAAATGGCAATCGCCGCTCTGGACCAAGGTTTTCCGCCGAACATCGAAGTGGATCGTAAGCTGAGCGTGGAGGAGCTGTTGAACTCTCCATACCTGGCTGTGGGCACTTTCGAGGAAATCGCAGACCAGATTCGACTGGTCCGCGAGAAGACGTCGATGTCGTACGTCGGGGTCTTCCCGACGCAGATGGAAGCGTTCGCCCCGATCATCCCGTTACTGGCGGGCGAGTAGGCCGGAGAATACGGACGATGCGAATCTGTAACATATCGATGGTTTGGGATCGATGAAGTGATTCAGGTGAGTTGCGCACAAAGTGCGATTCGATTGATCGAAGATGGACCCGAGAGAGCGAAGGAAGTCTGGGGCGCAGGCATGAAAGACAGTGCTTGTGTGATCGCTTCGGAGGAGATGGAATGAACGCGCTGTTCGATGGCTTTCTCGACGAGAAGGGCCAGATCCGCCTGCAACCAGGCTTCACGCTGGTCGACTACGTCGAGCAACACTCGCGTGTCAACGCGGACGAGCTCGCGTATCGGTACATCGACTACTCACGCGAGCGTGACGGTGAAGCCCTGGAGCTGACCTGGGAGCAGTTCGGTGTGCGTCTGCGCGCTGTTGCAGCCCGTCTGCAGCAGGTCACCAAGCGTGGCGACCGCGTCGCGATTCTTGCTCCGCAGGGACTCGACTACGTCATTTCGTTCTTCGCGGCCATTCAGGCCGGTTCCATCGCGGTGCCGCTCTTCGATCCGGACGAGCCCGGTCACACCGACCGTCTTCACGCTGTTCTCGGTGACTGCAAGCCGACTGCGATTCTGACTGCCGCATCGTCGGCGGCCGGTGTTCGCCAGTTGTTCCGCTCGCTTCCCGCTGCCGAGCGTCCGCGCATCATCGCCGTCGACGCGATTCCCGATACCGTCGGTGAAACGTGGGTTCGTCCCGACATCGAACTCGACGACATCGCGTACCTGCAGTACACCTCGGGTTCGACCCGAGTTCCCGCCGGCGTGGAGATCACCCATCGTGCTGTCGGAACGAACGCGCTCCAGATGGTCGACTCCATCGAACTCAACGAGGACTCACGCGGTGTCACGTGGCTGCCGCTGTTCCACGACATGGGCCTGCTGACGGTCATCCTGCCTGCTCTGGGCGGCAAGTACATCACCATCATGAGCCCGCGCGCTTTCGTGCAGCGGCCGTACCGGTGGATCAAGGAACTTGCTGCGGTTTCCGACGGCGCCGGCACCTTTGCTGCCGCTCCCAACTTCGCTTTCGAGCACGCTGCCGCGCGTGGCCTGCCGAAGGACGGCGAGACCCTGGACCTGAGCAACGTCATCGGTCTGATCAACGGCAGTGAGCCGGTCACGACGTCGTCGATGCGCAAGTTCAACGACGCTTTTGCTCAGTACGGTCTGCCCAAGACTGCGATCAAGCCGTCGTACGGCATGGCTGAGGCGACGCTGTTCGTCTCCTCGACCAAGCATTCCGACGAGGCCAAGGTCATCTACGTCGACCGCACGGAACTCAACAAGGGACGCATGGTCATCGTCGACCAGTACTCCGAGAACGCAATCGCGCAGGTCTCCTGTGGGTACGTCTCGCGCAGTCAGTGGGCGGCGATCGTCGATCCCGAGACGCTGACCGAGGTCCCCGACAATCACGTCGGCGAGATCTGGTTGCACGGCGAGAACATCGGTATCGGCTACTGGGGTCGCCCCGACGAGACGGCGGAGACCTTCCACAACAAGCTGGACAATCGGTTGAGCGAAGACAGCCACACCGAGGGCACGCCGGCGGATGCCAACTGGATGCGTACCGGCGACTTCGGCGTCTACGTCGACGGCGAGCTGTACATCACCGGGCGCGTCAAGGACCTCGTGATCGTCGACGGTCGCAATCATTACCCGCAGGACCTCGAGGCTTCGGCTCAGGAAGCCAGCCCGGCTCTGCGCCCCGGCTTCATCGCTGCGTTTGCCGTACCGGCCAACCAGCTGCCGTCCGTCGTGTTCTCCAACACGCACTCGGGTCTGAAGTTCGACGACGACGATTCCTCGGAGCAGTTGGTCATCGTGGCCGAGCGTGCTCCCGGCGCAGGCAAGGCCGATCCGCAGCCGATCGCGGACACCGTGCGTGCGGCGATTTCTTCCCGTCACGGTGTTACGGCCCGAGACATCCTGCTCGTCCCCGCGGGTTCGATTCCGCGTACGTCCAGCGGCAAGATCGCTCGCCGCGCGTGTAAGGCGAGCTATATCGAGGGAACGTTGCGAGGCGGCTATCAGCAGACCGCATTCCCCGATAGCGTTTGAGGAGCAGTCCCTTCATGATCGGTGGCTTGGTGAGTTGATGGTTGAACAAGATGGTGCGCAGAGCAAAGACGTTGTGAGCGAGATGAGTGTCGCGCAGCTGCGTGAGTGGCTTCGCAATTGGATCGCCAACGCGACCGGTCAGCCGGCGGGTTCGATCACGGACGATCGCCCGATGGAAGAGTTCGGGCTCGCCTCGCGGGACGCAGTCGCTCTGAGCGGAGACATCGAGGATCTGCTCGGCGTCACGCTGACCGCCACGGTTGCCTATCAACACCCCACCATCGCTTCGCTGGCTACTCGGATCATCGAAGGTGAGCCCGAGGCGCCGCAGGAGACCGTCGACGCCTCGTACTACGTCTCAGGCGGCACGACGGACGCTCACGACATCGCCATCGTCGGACTGTCCACACGATTCCCCGGTGCCGGGCACACGCCTTCGGACATGTGGGAAATGCTGGCGGACGGACGCGACGGCATCAGCGACCTCCCCGAGGACCGCTGGGCCGAGTTCATGTCGGATCCCGCCATCAAGGCCGCGGTCGAGAACGCGAACACCAAGGGCGGGTACCTCGACGACGTCAAGGGCTTCGACGCCGAGTTCTTCGCGATGTCTCCGCTCGAGGTCGTCAACGTCGATCCGCAGCAGCGCCTCGCACTCGAACTCGCGTGGGAAGCACTCGAGCACGCTCGCATTCCGGCCAGTGGGCTCAAGGGCAAGCAGGTCGGTGTTTTCATCGGCAGTTCCGCCAACGACTACCAGTTGCTCGCGGTCAGTGATCCGACGACGGCGCATCCGTACGCGTTGACCGGAACGTCGACGGCGATCGTCGCGAACCGGGTCTCGTACTTCTTCGACTTCCGTGGACCGTCCATCGCTCTGGACACCGCGTGTTCGTCTTCGCTGGTTGCCGTTCACGAGGCTGTGCGTTCGCTGCGCAGCGGTGACTCCAACATCGCGCTGGCCGGTGGCGTCAACATGCTGCTGGCCCCTCCCGGAACCCTCGGTTTCGATCAGACCGGGATGCTCGCTCCCGACGGAAAACTGCGTGCCTTCTCCGCTCAGGCTCAGGGCATCGTTCGCAGTGAGGGCGGCGGACTCGTCGTGCTCAAGCGTCTCGAAGACGCCGAGCGTGACGGAGATTCCATCCTCGCGGTGATCGCCGGATCCGCGGTCAACCAGGACGGCCGTTCCAACGGTCTGCTCGCACCCAATCCCGAT
>NZ_LVCT01000548.1:0-11520 GCF_001647205.1 Rhodococcus sp. EPR-134 | reverse complement strand
AGATCTCTTGGCCGTTGTCGACGGCGTCGATGCCCTCGACCAGTCGGCTGTCGATACGGCGGAACACGGAGGCGTCGCCTTCACAGAACTGCAGGCCGTATTCCTGCCAGAGCAGACCGAAGGCGGAGTACAGGATGCCGTTGCTGCGCTCGCCGGCATCACGCTGGTGATGGTCGAAGCGCCCCTCGGCCGGGTTGTAGCGACCGCCGACGTCGAGCACGATGTCCGCGCTGCCCAGGACGGACTCGTCACGGCTGCGAACGACGGTGGCGTCGGGGTACAGCTGCTTGAGCAGCGATACGCCGAAGACGTCGTCTGCATGGAACTTGCCGTTATGGGTCGCGATGATCACCCGTCGAGACTAGGCAATCGAGCGCGGGGATGCCTAGTCAGCCGATGGTGCGGATGCGGTCGGTGGCAGGTGGCGAGACCGGCGACCCGGCTGCGAACAGGGCGGTCAAGGCGTCGAGGTCGTTGCCAGCACCGGTCATCTGGGTGGAGTTCTTCAGTGCGGTGAAGCCGTCCCCGCCCTCGGCGAGGAACTTGTTCACCACGACGCTGTAGACGGCGTCGGGCGCGATGTCCTGCCCGTTCAGACGCATTTCCGAGATTCGCGAGCCCGGCGCTGCTCGCCGGTCCATGGCGTAGGTGAAGCCCGCGGACGGGGAGAGGATGCGCTCGGTAGCGGTGCCGTCGAGGTCGATCTGGAATTGCTGTTCGAGAGCGTCCTTCAACACCGCTCCTGTGACGGAGAGCACCTCGAGGCTGTTACCGAAGGGTTGAACACCGTAGGCCTGGCGGTAGGTGACCTGGCCGGAAGTGCCGAAGTCCAAGTCCTCGCGCATGCCGCCGGGGTTCGTCAACGCTAGTTGGGCGCCTCGTGTCGATCCGGCGGCGAGTTGAGCGTCGGCGACCAGGTTGCCGAGTGTCGATTCGCCGCTGGGGACGCGGTCGCGTGTCAGATCGGCGGTAATGGTCCCCACCGGCCGCTGAGCGCTGTCCGACGCCTCCGACCAGGCCCGGTCGGCGAGAGCCTGAATATCGGGATCCGGCGAAATATCGTGTGTCACTATCTGATTGAACGCGGACGTCTGATCGCGAACGACCTCGCGTGTGTTGCGGTCGATGGTGACGTCTGCGACGGACACGATCCGGCCGTGCGAAGCGCCCTGCATCACGACTCTGGGATTGCCTGCGGGATCAGGGAATTCGCAGTTGTACTGCTGGTGGCTGTCGGCGGTGAAGATGACGTCCACCTTCGGTGAGGCGCGGAGGGCGATGTCGCGGGCCGGGCCGGACTCGACGTTGCAGTCGTTGGGCCCACCTTCGACGGCCGGTTCGTCCCCACGGTGCAGGAGGACGGTGATGGCTTTGACGCCGAAGAAGTCGAGGACGTCGGCGGTGCGGTTGATCGCTTCGACCTCGTCGCCGAACTGCAGATCGGCGATCCCGCCCGGTGTCACGATCTGCGACGTGTTGGCGGGGGAAATCGCTATGACTCCGAGCGGAATGCCGTCGACCATGTTCACGGTGAAGGGCAGCGTGGCCGGGGTGCCGTTGGTGTACGTCATGTTCGCGGCCATCAGCGGGAAGTTGGCGCCGCCGAAGGACGGACTGAACGTGCACGCATCGACGGCGGAGCAACCGCCGGACTGCATGCGTCGGAACTCGGCGAGCCCTTTGTCCAGTTCGTGGTTGCCGATCGCGGAAGCGTCGATCTTCATCCGGTTCAGGAGTTCGACCGTCGGTTCGTCGTTGAACATCGCCGACTCGAGCGCCGACGATCCCCAGTTGTCACCGACCGAATACAGCAGCGAGTTGGTGGCCTGGCTGCGAAGTTGCGTCACGTAGGCCGCGAGATACGCCGCGCCACCTGCGGGAGTGAGCGAGCCGTCGGCCTGCCTGATCTCGCTGCGAACACCTTCCGGCGGGCGGAGACTGCCGTGCAGATCGTTGAACGCCAACAGACGTACCGACACCGTGTCCTGGGACTCTGCGTTGGCGACGCCACTCAGGGAGGTCGCGGTGGTGGCGAGAAGGGTCGTTGCGAGCACGGCACACGTTCGTGTCATGCGTCGCGTCATGCGTCGTGCTCCCTCACTCGGACCGGCCTCGAACCTCCCTGAGTGTGCCCGTCTGCCGAAACGAATTCCAGTCCTCGGCGTAACAGTTATGTATCGAGTGTCACGCGGTGACGCCGATGCCCGCGGCCTGCTTCGCGACGTCGGTGTTCGCGAAAGCGAGGAATGCGTCGTTCTCGTGTGGATCGCCGATGGTCATCCGGACGCCCTCGACGCCGTACTGGCGGATCAGAATGCCCGCTTCGGTACTCGCCTCGGCAAAAGCGGGAGAGAGTTCTCCGAGGGGGAGATAGACGAAGTTCGCCGACGACTCGGGGACGGTGTACCCGGCTTCGATCAGAGCGGTTCGAACTCGCGTCCGCTCGGCGATGACACCTTCGGTGCGGGCAAGCAGTTCGTCTGCTGCAGCCAGGGAAGCGATTGCGGCGGCCTGCGCAACAGCGCTCACGGTGAACGGGGTGTGCACCTTGCCGAGGGCCACGATGATCTCCGGATCCGCGACCGCGTAACCCACGCGGATTCCCGCGAGGCCGTACGCCTTCGAGAAGGTGCGCAGAACAACCACGTTGGGGCGGCTGCGGAACAGCTCGATGCCGTCGGCGTCCGAGCGTGAGTATTCGAAGTACGCCTCGTCGAGTGCGACGACGACGTGCGCCGGGACCGCGTCGAGAAAGCTCTCGAGCTCTGCCTTCGACAGTGCATTGCCGGTCGGGTTGTTGGGGTTGCATACGAAGATCAACCGCGTGCGATCCGTGATCGCGGCCAGCATCGCGTCGAGGTCGTGGCCGAAGTCCTCGGTCAGCGGAACCTTGACCGAGACGGCATGGCCGACCTGGGTGACCACGGGGTACGCCTCGAACGAACGCCACGCGTAGATGACCTCGTCACCCTGATCGCAGGTGATCTGCACGAGTTCCTGGCACAGCGTCACGGAGCCACAACCAGCGGCGACGTTGGCCGGCTCGACTTTCAGGAAGCTGGCCAGCGCCTCGATGAGTGCGACCGCGGCATTGTCCGGGTAGCGGTTGGCATCGGCGACCGCGTCGGCGACGGCGTCACGCACACCGGGCAACGGCCCTACTGTCGTTTCGTTGCTCGCCAGCTTGATCGCACCCGGAAAATTGCGTCCGGGAACGTAGGCGGGGATGGAGGCGAGGTCAGGGCGAATGTGTGCGGTCACGAGTCGATTATGCGCGCACTGATTTGGTGCGTAGCGGCCGTCTGCGTGTCAGAGTTAGAAGATGTCGGAAATCTTCCGAGCCACCGCGTATCTGCGCGGAGCCGAAGGGGAGGTCGCCACGGCTGTTCCGCTGACCGTGGTGGAGCCGGACGGCCCGACGAGGGGCGGGATCGTCGTCCTGCATGAAGCCCGGAAGTTCAGCCCGGCTCTGCTGAATCTGATGTGCGCGCTTGCCGGCGAAGGGTGGGTGAGCGTCGCACCTCACCTGTTTCACCGCGAACCCGAACACATGCAGGGTGAGGTGTTCGGTGACAACCTCTTCGCCGACTTCGACGCGACCCTCGATTGGCTCGTCGGACGCGAAGTTCTCGCAGACACCATCGGGGTGCTCGGATTCGACGACGCCGGTACCGCCGCGATGCTCGTGGCCACCAGCCGTCCCGTCGGCGCCGCGGTGAGCGTCGCCGCCCGGGGAATCGTCGAAGCCTTGTCGGTGGATGCTCAGGCGCTTGTCGACGCGGCCACTTCCCTGCAGGCGCCGTGGCTGGCGCTGTACGGCGAGGACGATCCCAGCACGCCTCGCGAACACGTGACTCTGCTCCGGGAAGCGACCGCGAAGGCCGACGTCGCGACACTGGTGGTCAGCTACGCCGGACTGGCTCACCGGGCGGACGAGCCGCCACAGCTGTCCGAGGACGCTGACCTCGACGACCCTGATTCGGCCTCGATCATCGAAGCTCAGACCCGGATCTTCGACTGGTTCGACAGCCACCTGCGGTAAGTCCACAAAACAGTCCGCTGACCACACGTTTTGCCTTTGGTGGCGAAGGGTGTGTAATCTTTCGATCCGGCGGTCCGAAAGGATCGGAACCCCCAGGGAGGCGTGCCAGAGCGGCCGAATGGGACTCACTGCTAATGAGTTGTCCCTTTTACGAGGGACCGGAGGTTCAAATCCTCTCGCCTCCGCCAAGCCGGTGATTTTGACCGGCGGGTTAGAAATGATAGAAATTACGACGGTAAGACACGCAAGACCAGCAAGACAACAGAACATGCGCCCGTAGCTCAACGGATAGAGCACTTGACTACGGATCAAGAGGTTAGGGGTTCGAATCCCTTCGGGCGCACAACAGAAAGCCCCTCACCAGCAGAGATGCCGGTGAGGGGCTTTCTTGTGTCCGGACTGAGTTGACCAACTCAACAGTTACTCAACGGATTGCGTCAGGCTGGGCCGAAAGTGTTGAGTACCGAGGTCATGTCTGGGACGTGTGTCACACGTTCGATGTAGTGCGCTTCGGTCACTCGCGTGTTGGCGTGGCCGAGCTGGGCCTGCGCACCCTCGACGCCGTACTGCTGCTTCACTAGCGTTGCCACTGTGCGCCGGAACGAATGAGGCTTCACCCACGCGTACTCCTCGCCTAGCGCTGCCCTCCACGCTCGCCGGACGTTGGCCGGGGATACCCAGTTGCCTGTCCCGGTCACAAACACTGCTCCTACTGACTCCTCGGGCACAGGACGGCTTAGGCGTCGCCGTAGAGAGTCCGCGGCGAACTGAGGGAGTTTCACGGTTAGTGGAGGTGCGTCACCTTTTCGGTACTCCTGGCGGCGTAGCTTTTCACCCTTGGTCCGAGGAACAATCAGCGTCCCCTGAATTGCGACAGTCGCCGGTTTCGTGGACAGGTCTACGTCCTCTTCGCGGCGCAATGCAAGTACCTCACTGATACGCCCACCGGTCGCAATGAGCAGATCCATGATGTCCTGCAGATCTTGCCCAGGCTTGGGTCCGGGGCGCGGCCGCGTGATGCCGTCTGTGTCCACCACCTCATGTCGGCAGTAGTCCGTGATCCTCGCTCTGACGATCTCAAACTCTTCCACTGTGATCGCCCGGACGGGCTTTTTCTTGATCTTCGGGCGGATGGTCTCGCGGGCGGGGTTGTACGGAATCAGGTCGAGTCGGACGGCAGTCGAGAAGATTCCGCTGCAAACGATCTGAGCGAGTCGCGCACGGGAGGGAGCAGTTTTTGCGATCGCCCGCAAAAAGGCGTCAACCGTACCCGTGGTGACCTCGCCAACCTGGAGAGAGCCGAGGGCGGGCCGGCAAACCCGCTCCCATGTGTCGGTGTAGATGCCCAGTGTTTGAATCTCGACGGTGTCCGCCTTTTCCTCCAGCCAGTACACAGCAAGGTCGGTCATCGGAGATCTTGCGCTCAGCGCAGCTCGGACGCCCGCCGGCGTTACTCGATCGGTGAGTTTTTTCTGAACATTCAGCCTGGCGTCTTCCGCCGATGTCCCGGTCGCCTCGACAAGGCGCAGCACGCCATCACGATCGCGCACTCGAACTTTGGCTACGTTCACGCTGCCTCGAACGGTGGTGGTGATCTTCCCCCACTCACCAGGCTTGAGCCGCTGCCTGGTCATCGGTCCACTTCCATGCCTAGTGACCGCATGCGGGCTAGGAGGAATTCGAGCAGACGGTTTACCTGGGCCAATTGAGACAAGAGGTTCGCACTGTGTTCTACGGGCTCAGTGTCTGGAAGGTCCGCAATCCGATCTTCGAGCTCCATTGCCTGGTGAAGAAGTTCCTGCCATTGCCGTGCCAATCCCAAACGTTCCCCTGACTGTCCGAGATTGTCGAGCCAATCGTATCGGTCGTCGACGTCGGCAACGCTCGGATCGCCTGGAATCTCACTGAAGTCAAAACCCGTCAGGAACTCACCCGTGAATTGAAGGGTGGCTTCGAGGCTGTCGCCTTGTCGGCCCGGAAAAATATCCACCTGCCGAGAAATCAGGCCGGGAAAGAGCAACTCGAGAGGCGCGACTTCTAGTGCGGCAGCTAATGTTTGGATCTCAGCCACATCCAGCTTGGCGGATCGGCTATTGCTTTCAATCTTGGCGATAGTGGCTCGCGTGATCGGAAATCCAACATGGCTTGTCCTAGCGGATAGCTGCGATGCCGAAAGCCCACGCGTCACCCTTAGTTCCCGAACTGCCACCCCTACGCGCTCGGCTTGGTCATTCGCCCAAGCCCTTGCCGTCTCAGATCCTCGCGTTGTCGCTTCGTTGCTCCGCATAGGAGCAGACTAACCCGAACTTAGGCGCATCGTGGAACTACGTGTGATACTGTTCCGAACAGATCCAGCATCATAGATTACTGGACCTTAAACGGAGCAATCGGAGGTAGTGGTGACAACCCCAGCAACTCAAATGCACGCCATCCCAGCTGTTCAAGTTCGCCTGAGCGTCGGCCGCGCCAAGGTCTTTGAGCTAATTAAGTCCGGAGAACTGCGCTCGGTGAAGATCGGTAAATCGAGGCGCGTCTCGGAGTCGGCACTTCGCGAATACGTCGAGGGGCTCGAGGCATCGGCCTGATGCGGCACGCAGGAATCGCACGAAAAAGGCACCAGGTGCGGGACTCCCATCCCGGAAATGCACCTGATGCCTGTTCAAATCCCCAACAATCATCACGAAGCAGGAGACACTAATGCCTACTGTAAAGCACGGCACCGACAGAGCGGAAGACACCAGTCGGACGCCGTTCAAAAACTGCCGAGACTTCAACGCCGAGACGCGCCCCAAGATCGAGATCTCGGGCAAGGACCCCAACCCGTGGCTGGCAGACGACGCACCGCGGTGGTCGAATCCGAATCACGATGTTCTCAACGAACCGGGTAGCGACGTCTGCCAACCCGATCATGCCGAGTGGCGATCCGCTCCCTTGTGCATGCCGCACACGACCAAGTACGCCGTCGTCGATGCGGACGGAAACTGGACCACCGCAACGATCTGCGCCAATCTCAGCCAAAAAGTTGGCGACCGCTACCCCCACATCAATTTCGAGAGTCACGGATTCAACGCCAAGGGGGACCCGATAGGCGAAGACACACCGCTCAACAAGTACTCCCTGACGATCGAGGATGCCGGCAATCTCGCTCGGGCGCTCCTCCTTCTGATCGATCTCGCGCTCGGGACTACGGACGACCTCGGCGAAGTGGATCCCAAGTGACTACAACAACTTTCGCACTCACCTTCCTGCTGATCGTCGAGAACATCACGATCATCTGCCTGGGCGCCTTCCACCTCCACGAAACGGGGCAACGACATGGTTCATCCGGAAACACAACGCATGCACGACCTCGGGTTCGCACTCGGCCCGCTCGACGGGAAAAAGGCATTTTTGGCCGGCGGGTTCCACAACTTCACCACCAACCCGGACGTGCATACCCGCCAGGCGCACAAGTACCCGCACTGCAACTGGGGCGGAACTCGTTCGGGCACGATGGCAGTTGACATCGATCCAAAAAACGGCGGCTCGCTCGAGTTTCTGATGAAATCCCTAGGTTTGCCGAACCTTCTTGACACCTTGGCTGTTCGAACAGGATCCGGTGGCTGGCACATCTACTTTCTTCACGACGGAAAGATCCGCGGCAAGCTCGACAGGTACGACGGGATCGACCTCAAGACCTGGCGCACGGGCTACACGGTGATGCCCGGCTCGGTTCACCCGGATACCGGGAAGCTGTACCGGATCGAACGTGACCTTCCGATCGCACCGTTGCCACAAGAACTGCTCCCTCTTGTGACCCCACCCGTCTACAAACCGTCGCCGGTCACCGTGAATCCGGAACGGCGCTCAGATGGCTTGGTGCGCAAGGTCGCCGAGGCTGTCGGTGGTGGCAGAAATCAGATCACGTTCTGGGCTTTGTGCCGTGCTCTCGAACGTGGGAGCAGTTCTCTTGTGCCTGAGATCCGCGATGCAGCACTGTCCACAGGTTTGACCGAGGGAGAGTTCGAAACATGCCTGAGATCGGCCCAGCGCACCGCTGGGAGGGTCGCATGAGCACCGCCGAGGTGAGTGTGCTCCTCGAAGCGCTCGAGACGTTCTACCGCAAATACGCGGTCCACCCCACCGAGCACCACTACGTAGTCCTAGTCCTGTGGGCCGCACACAGTTACGTGTACGAGGAGTTCGACACCTCCCCTCGACTGTTTTTCGATTCGGCAGTTCCGGCGTGCGGCAAGACCCGCAACCTGGAGCTGCTCGACGAGACCGCCCGCAGTCCACTGATGGCATTCTCGGCGTCACCAGCCGCGTTGATTCGAACCATCGACAAGGGTGGCCGCACGATTCTCATGGACGAAATCGACACCCTCTACAACAAGAACGGTGGTGCTGGTTCGGAGGATGTCACCGCCGTGGTCAACGCCGGCTACAAGAACGGTGCCAGAGTGCCGAGATGTGTCGGTCAGGGCATGGACATCGACGTCGTCGAGCTCGATGCGTACGCCCCGATGGCGTTGGCCGGTCTGCATTCGAATGTTCCCGAAGCGGTGCGGTCGCGGTCGATCCACTTCCGCATGAAGAAGCGCAAGCCGTCTGAAGTGGTGTCCCCGTTCTATCGCCGGGATGTCTCCGAGGAGGCGCAACCAATTCGAGATGGTCTCGCGGAATGGCTCGAGCCTCTCCGTGAAGAGGTGCGCGCGGCGCGGCCGAGGATGCCCAAGGGTGTCGAAGATCGGGCAGCGGAGGTCTGGGAGCCACTGCTGGTGATCGCGGACCTCGCAGACGGGCAGTGGCCGAAGCGGGCACGGGAGGCATGCAAGCACTTCGTGTTCGCCAAGTCCGGGTATGCCCGCCCGATCGGTATCGACCTTCTCGCCGACATTCAGTTGGTATTCAAGGGAGCGGAAAAGATGGCGTCCGCCGATTTGGTAGCCGCGCTCGTGACAATCCCGGACGCGCCGTGGAAAGACATCCGAGGGTCGTTCTTGAATCAGGCAACACTGGCTAATTTTCTGCGACCCTTCGATGTGCGGCCGAAGGATCTAAAATTCCCGGGCAACAAGGTCGTTAAGGGATATCGAGTAGGCGGGGAAGGTGGTCTTGCCGAGGCGTGGGAGCGGAACCTCGCCGCAGGAACGGATGATGTCGACGATGATCAGAATGAGTCCATACCCGCCCTCATACCTCCAGAAGCCGCTACCGCCGCTACCGGCGCTACCGCCCTGGTCACAGCCCCGGAAGTGGTAGCGCCTCCGGTAGCGGGTAGCGGAGGCGCTACCTATCCCGCTACCAATCCCAAGCCTCTGACCAGCAAGGTAGCGGGGGTAGCGGGGGTAGCGCCCCCTCAGGGTATGGGCGGGGAGAATGTAGCCACGGCAGCGAACGCCAAGACTCCTTTGCATGCGGTTTCCGACCCGACATGTCGGGAATGGTTTGAACGACACATCCGAGGACTCATCGAAAACGGACACACGACCGTAGACAGCGACGCGGTATACACAGCCGGTCAGGATGCCGGATGGAACCTCCAAAATCTGCGCAAGGTCGCCAGCAAGTCCACCCTCGTAGGCACCGCCGAGAAACGGGCAGACGGTACCGCACTGTGGAACATCGGTGAGGAAGCCACGGATACGTGGATATCCGCCCCACAGTGGCTCCTGGACTTTTTGCGAGCACACGGTGGATGGGTCCGCGCGAGTGATGTCCATGCCGCAGCACAGGCTGACCCGAACGGGCCTGAGCGCACCTCTCTCAAGTCGGCAGCCCGCGCCGCGTATGTCCAAAAGCGAGGCAACTCCATCGCCACTGAATGGTGCCTCGATCCATCCCATGAACAGGAGTCGGCATGAACGAAACCAAGACATTGAAGTTCGGTCTCGCCGCCGTCTACATCCCAAGGACTGGGCCGCAGTGCGATAGAAGCGCCCCAGTCACGACTGCGCCGGCACCACCGAAGCCGTACTGCGGTGCCCCCACCAAAACTGGAGACGAGTGCCGTAACCGCGTGTCCGCATGGGGTGTCGTGTGCGCCGTGCACGAGCCGGACTACCCGTGGTGACCACTGTCGTCGAGAGGGATGACGTGATGACAGAACGCAATACAGTTCCCGAGAAAGCGCAGAGGACTCGCTCGGGGTCTCGGAGGGAGCCGGGGACGGTATCTCTGCTGGCCGAGATTCTCACTGGACGGCCGAATCTCCCCGAGGCTCGCTGCCGGACACATGCGGAGCTGTTCGATGCGCTCGTGGACGGTAGGGCGACCGACGAAGACAAGAACTATGCGCACGGGCTGTGCGGTCGCTGCCCGCATCTGACCGAGTGCCCTGATGCACTCACCGCACCCCACCGAAAGGCCGCATCATGGCCAACTACACACGTCCAATCCAGTGCACTCACCCCGAATGCCCGCACCTGACGCACCATCCGAGCGCCCGGTGCCCAGCCCACAGAAAGGACAGCTGATGAGAATCCAGCCCACCCCAGTTGGTGCCCCACGAGTGCGGGCCTACGTGAAAAGGTCCCGCATCGACATCGACATGGGCGGGGTCACCTACCAGCTCAGCAAAACCGAAGCGCTCGGACTCGCTGACGTACTAGTCGACGTCGTTGAATCACTACCCCAACTAAAGGAGAACATCATGCACGACAGCGAAGATTCCACCTACCCTTCCGAGTGGTCCGATCTGCCCGAGAAGCCCGAACTGCTCGACAAGTACCTGCCAAACGACCTCGAAATGGCCAAGCTCGCAGAATGGCTCGCCGACTACTACGCCGAGGATGCCCACGCCCGCCCCGGCTGGCTCGAACTGTCCGACAATCCCGAGCGGTATCAGAACTTCCTCATTGGGGCCGCGGAACTCCTCAAGCCCTATCTTCGGCACCCACTGACCTCGGCACGGCTGCGAGACCAAGCGATCGCGCACAAGCAGACCGCCATCGAGAAGAACCTCGGCTGAACTATGAGCGAGAACATCGGAAACCAACTCCCGCAGCCGGACCCACGAGGGCTACTCACATTCGACCACCTGCCTCGCGACCTCCGCATTGCCGAGGACGCCACCCAAGCAGGTGACCATGAAACCTCGAAAGCGGTGAGCGGTGGGTCGCCGTGGACGAGGCCGGCGACGCCAGCAGAACGAACCCTGTTGACCCACCTGGGATACGAACTACCCGACGAACTCGACACCACCATCCGGTACGTCACCAGCGGCGTACGAGAACGCACTTGGCCGACCCTCGACAACTGACCCCTCCCTACGGACTCACTGACACAGGAGCACCCGAAACATGACTACACCTGCAGCACCAGAACCGCAGACCACCACACCCGCAGACCCAGCCGATCCACCAGTCACAGAGACGCCGGACAACGACGTCGAACGCGAAGAAAGCGGCGCCGACCTCGCGCACGTCCGCAAGCTCCGCTCCGAGAACAAAAACCTCCGCGAACGCGCCAAAACCGCCGAGGATCAACTCGGCACC
>NZ_LVCT01000547.1:0-5727 GCF_001647205.1 Rhodococcus sp. EPR-134 | reverse complement strand
CACCGAATCCGGCCCGCGGTGCTGCACGAAACCTTCGGGGCTCCATCGAGCCAGTGGCAATCGGCCCGTGGTTGCCTCACCATGGAGCGATGACTGCTAAGCGTTGCCGATCCACCGCCGATCCTGCCGAACCCCTTTCCGATGCCGAGCTGCTCATCGGCCTGGTGGTCTCACCATCCCTGAGTGCGATGCTCGGCCCCGAGGTCACCACCTCGGTGCGCAAGATTTTGGTGCAGCGGTATCCGGGAGTGCGCTGGCAACTGAAGATGGCCGAAGACCGGCTGGTCGATCCACCCACCGAGACCTTGGACCTGCTGGAGGCGGCCCGAAACCGCGTGCTGGAGGAGAACTGGGATTTGGCCGTGGTGCTCACCGCGATCCCCCTGAAGACCGGCCGACGTCCGGTGCTCACCCAGTCCTACCCCGTGCACGGGGTAGGACTGGTCTCCGTCCCAACCCTGGGAGCCGTGCACGTGCGGCAGAAGGTGCAAGAGACCACCGTGCACGTGGTCGGGCAGCTCCTGGGCTACGACGCCGAAGACCTCAACGCCCAGCGGGATCTTGCTCGAAGAGCCCACCAGCTGTCCACCGATCTCGACGAACGCCCGGACGACAACGTCGTGCAGTTCACGGCCCGAGTGCTGAGCGGCAACGTGCGGTTGCTGCTGGGCATGATCCGCGCCAACCAGCCTTGGGCCTTCGTGGCCCGGCTCTCCCGGGCGATGGTCGTGGCAGCGGCCACCGGCATGCTGACATTGGTGGCCTCGGACCTATGGGTACTGGCCATGGCCTACGGGCCGGTGCGCCTGGTCCTGCTGGCGGTGATGGCGATCGGGGCGGTGAGTGCCACCCTGATCCTGGGAGCCGACTTGTGGGAGCGCCCACGGCGGCGAGCCCAACGTGAGCAGGTGATCCTGTTCAATTTGGCCACCACCGCGACCGTGGCCATCGGGGTTGTGGTGTTCTACCTCGGCTTATTCATCCTGTCCTGGGTCGGCGCGCTGCTGCTCATCGACGAGCAGGTACTGGCCGGTGTCGCCGGTCACCCAGTGAACGCTTTGGACTACGCGAAGATCAGCTGGCTCACCGCCAGCCTGGCCACCGTGGGCGGAGCACTAGGAGCTGGACTGGAGGACGACGATGTGGTGCGCGCCGCTGCCTACACCCGGTCCAGCACCTGACACAGCCCCAGCACAGAAGAAACTGAAACATCTACGCGTTGATGCCACGTCTATGCAGGTGTCATTGCCGGTCGCGATGACTTGGTGGGCTCAGCGCAGTGCGCTGCCTCGTACTCGGCGGGTGGGGCGTTGCCGAGGCGGGTGTGCGGGCGGGCGCTGTTGTACCTGTCGATCCGGGATCCGCACCGCCCTGCCGGACGCGCGGATCGCAGTCGACAAGTGGCATCTCGTCGCCCTCGCCAACCTCATGGTCACCCAGGTCCGTCAACGGATCACCCGGCAACTGCACGGCCGCCGCGGCACCGCCACCGACAAAGTCTGGGCCAGCCGGCAACTGCTGCTCACCGGCAACTGCACGGCCGCCGCGGCACCGCCACCGACAAAGTCTGGGCCAGCCGGCAACTGCTGCTCACCGGCTACGAGCACCTCACCGTGAAGCAAAAGGCCCGGTTCAACGCCGCCCTCGCCGCCGAGGATCCGACCAACGAGATCGCCGCCGCGCATGCCGTCAAGGAACGCCTGCGCCTGCTGCTGGCCGAACACCAGCCGCACCAGATCCGGCGCAGGCTGTACGACTTCTACGACGCCGCCGCCCGCGCCGACATGGAGGAAACCAGCCGCCTGGCGACCACGATCGACACCTGGTGGCCAGCGGTGCTCGTCGCGCTCACCGAGGACGTGACCAACGCCCGCACCGAGGGCTTCAACCGGATCATCAAGCAAACCAAGCGTGTCGGATGCGGCTTCACCAACATGGACAACTACCGAAGGCGCATCATGGTCCACATCGCCCTCACCCGAGGGCAGAGACCAGCAGCATGAAATCAGCACACGCCCCGCTCAAATGCGGAGAGCCCAATATTGACCCCTGACCGCCGATCCTGGCTCTAGTCGAGCCAGGAGGGACGAAGGGATGCTGTCCGTGGAAGATTGGGCCGAAATCCGGCGTCTGCATCGAAGCGAAAGGTTGCCGATCAAGGCAATCGCTCGCCTGATGGGAGTTTCCCGCAACACCGTCCGCTCGGCGTTAGCCGCCGACGGACCACCGAAATATCAACGCGCCAAATCTGGTTCGATCGTCGACGTCGTCGAACCCCGCATTCGGGAGTTGCTCCACGAGTTCCCGACGATGCCCGCAACGGTGATCGCCGAACGCATCGGCTGGGACCGCTCAATCCGAACCCTGAGCACAAGGGTCGCCGAACTCCGACCGGTCTATCTGCCGCCGGACCCGGCTTCACGAACCACGTATCTTCCCGGCGAGATCGCTCAGTGCGACTTCTGGTTCCCTCCGATCACTCTGCCGATCGATCACGGCCATGTTCGGACCGCGACGAAACTACCGGTCTTGACGATGACCTGCGGATATTCGCGCTGGTTCTCTGCCTTGTTGATTCCCACCCGCGGCGCCGAAGACCTGTTCGCCGGCTGGTGGCACCTGATCGTCGGGCTCGGCGCAGTGCCCCGAGTACTTGTCTGGGACGGCGAAGGTGCCATCGACCGATGGCGGCACCGCAAGGTGGAACTAACGCAGGACTGCCAGGGATTTCGCGGCACTCTCGGTGCGAAAGTGCTCGTCTGTAAGCCGGCCGATCCGGAAGCGAAGGGCATCATCGAACGCAATCACGACTATCTGGAGACCTCGTTTCTGCCCGGCCGTTCGTTCACCGGTCCCAATGATTTCAACCGGCAACTGTCGGCGTGGTTAGCGATCGCGAACAGCCGTCGCAAACGCGCCCTCGGCTGCGCCCCGGCCGATCGCATCGATGCCGACCGCGCCCGAATGCTCGAGTTGCCGCCCGTGCCACCGGTGACCGGATGGCAGTACTCGACCAGACTGGCCCGCGATCACTACATCCGACTCGATTCGAACGACTACTCGGTGCATCCGTCGGTGATCGGACAGCGCATCGAGGTCACCGCCGATCTGGCCCGGGTGCGAGTGTGGTGCGCGGGCCGGTGCGTCGCTGATCATGTTCGGGCGTGGGCGAAACATCAGACGATCTCCGATTCCGATCACGTGAAAGCTGCTGTCACACTGCGCCATAACCGCATCACAGTGGTTCACCCGGCGGCTGAACCGGAGGTTCAGATTCGATCGCTGAGCGATTACGACGCCATGTTCGACGTCCCTGACTACGATGGAACGGAGGCACTATGACCACCAACAACAGCGGAACCCGGCAGCCTCAGCATGATCTGACCGCCGAGTTGAATTTCCTGTCCCGCGCCCTCAAAGCACCGACCTTGCGTGATGCCGCCGGACGATTGACCGAACGAGCACGTGAAGAGAGTTGGACTCACGAAGAATTTCTGGTCGCGTGCCTGCAGCGGGAAGTCTCCGCGCGAGAAAGTCACGGCGGCGAATCCCGGATCCGCGCCGCTCGTTTCCCTGCCCGTAAATCGTTGGAGGAGTTCGACTTCGACCACGCTCGCGGTCTGCAGCGTGATGCCATTGCGCATCTGAACACCTGGCACGGTCGTCCCCACGACCGGCGCAGCGACGTCGCCGCGCTGCAGGACCTGCTGCCGACGGTGCGGTCCACCGTGCACGTCCCGGTCCTGACCGACGCCCTCGCTGTCGCCGATGCTCACGCATGGGCCGACATCCTCGCTCGCCCCGCGCCGGTGCAGTTCGAGCGAGTCGATTTCAACGACCCCTTGTGGGTGCTGTACTCGTCCGGGACCACCGGAATACCGAAAGGCATCGTGCATTCACACGGCGGAGTCCTGCTCGAACATTACAAGCTGCTCGGCCTGCACCACGACCTCGGGCCGGGAGACCGCTTCTTCTGGTACACCACCACTAATTGGATGATGTGGAACCTCGTCGTGTCCGGACTCCTGCTCGGGTCGACCATCGTCGTCTATGACGGCAGTCCGACGTATCCGAACCCGCAGCGCCTGTGGACGATCGCCGCGGACTGCCGAGCCCGCGTCCTCGGAGTCAGCCCCGGATACCTGCTCACCTGCGCCAAAATGGGTGTCGAACCCGCCCGAAACCTCGATCTAAGCCACCTCAAGATACTCGGATCCACGGGCGCACCCCTGGCCGAGCAACAGTACGACTGGGTCCGCGGCCACGTCGGATCGACGATCCAGGTGGCCTCCGTCAGCGGCGGAACCGACGTGGTGAGCGGGTTCGCCGGCAGCGCCCCGAACACGGCGGTGTGGGCGGGCGAGCTGTCCGCACCGATGCTGGGTGTGGCCCTGGAAGCCCGCGACGAGAACGGTCGGCCCGTCATTGGCGACGTCGGCGAGTTGGTGGTCACCGAACCGATGCCCTCGATGCCCGTCTTCTTCTGGAATGACGCGGACGGGACCCGGTATCGCACCTCCTACTTCGAGACCTATCCCGGTCTCTGGCGTCACGGCGACTGGGTAATCGTGACCGAACGCGGCAGCGTCGTCGTGACCGGTCGATCGGATGCAACGCTGAACCGTCATGGAGTGCGCTTCGGAAGCGCCGACATCTACGACATCGTCGAAGACCTGCCGGAAGTCGGCGAGGCACTCGTCGTCGGAATCGAACTCGACGGCGGCGGCTACTGGATGCCGCTGTTCGTCGTCCCCGCACCGGGCAGGTCACTCGACCAGGAGCTCCGCGAGCGCATCACCACCGCGATCCGAACCCACGCGTCCCCTCGCCATGTTCCCGACGAGATCATCGAAGTACCCGCCATCCCGCACACCCGCACCGGCAAGAAGATCGAGATACCGATCAAACGCATCGTCCAAGGAGCGGACGTCGATCGCATCATCGGATCCGACACGATCGACGACCCCGACGCCCTGCGGTACTTCACCCGGTTCACCCGCACCGATGCCGCGAGCAGGACCCCCTGACAACCGGGGCGCATGCACCGCTTCCCTCCCTGCCACGCCATCCGAGCAACGAGCCGAGGTTCAGAAGAACGATGTTTTCCAAAGTATTGGTGGCTGCCGGGACTGTTTCGCAATCGGTGTTTTGGCCCGAGACGCTGAGTGAATGCTCGGCGAGGAGGTGCCGAGATGACGACACTGGAAGATGTGACGAAGAAGAGGGCCGAGCCCTCCGCGGAAGCTGCGGCGGCCGCAGAGTTGGTGCGCCTGGCCAAGGAGCAGGGCCTGTCGCTGACCGGGCCGGACGGCCTGCTCAAACAGTTCACCAAAACCGTCCTGGAAACCGCACTGAACGAGTGTGTGACACCGTATTTCTTCGGCGGCGGCATCAAGGTCGCGGAGACGATCTCCCGGCGATCGAGGCTACGCGGCCGCCCCGAACGCGCATCGTCTTCGAGGCCGGCCAAGCCGTCTACGTCGTAGCGGGCGCGCCAGGAGATCACCGTCGGCCGCGACACCCCGACCAGATCCGCGATCGACGAATTCGACTCACCTTGAGATGCGAGCAAAACAATCCTCGCTCGCTGCGCCGCACCGGAGGAGATCGACCTCGACCGCAGTCGTCGGGCCAACTCGAGATCGTCGCCGTCTCGCAAGAGTAGGGGCTTAATCCGCATGCTTGAAGTATCTCAAATCGCACTGTCAAAGAATTTTAGGCGCGCGG
>NZ_LVCT01000546.1:0-3364 GCF_001647205.1 Rhodococcus sp. EPR-134 | reverse complement strand
GTCGTGTACGACCACGTTGCCACAGAGGTGGGTGCCTCACGGATGACGGTCAATGCGTGGCGGCGCCGGTTCGCGCAGGACCGATTGGCCGGGCTGACGGACAAATCCCGGCCGGGCCGGCCGAAAAACGGACTCGAACTCTCCGATCACGAACGCGAACAACTGACGCAATGGTCGCGGCGGGCGAAAACATCGCAGGCGTTGGCGCTCCGGGCGAAGATCGTGCTGGCGTGCGCGCAGCCGGGCGCGGTGAACAAGCAGGTCGCCGACGACCTGCGGATCACCCCGAGCACCGTCACCAAATGGCGTTCTCGGTTCGTCGACAAACGCCTCGACGGACTGACCGACGAACCACGGCCCGGGCGACCGCCGTCGATCCTGCTCGACCGGGTCGAAGACGTCATCACGAACACCCTCGAACAATCGCCGCGCAACGCGACGCACTGGTCCCGGACGTCGATGGCCGAGAAAACCGGACTCTCGAAATCGACGATCGGACGGATCTGGCGCAAATTCGAACTGAAACCGCACCTGACCGATGGTTTCAAACTGTCCACCGATCCGCAGTTCGTCGACAAAGTCGTCGATGTCGTTGGCCTGTACCACAATCCACCCGAACATGCGGTGGTGCTGTGCGTGGACGAGAAAAGCGGAATGCAAGCGCTGGACCGCTCCCAACCGGTGCTGCCGATGATGCCCGGCATGCCCGAGCGACGCAGCCACGATTACGTCCGATCCGGCGTCACCAGTCTGTTCGCGGCATTCGATATCGCCGACGGCACCGTCATTTCCGCCCTGCACCGCCGGCATCGAGCAGTCGAATTCAAGAAATTCCTGATCGCGATCGACAAAACCGTCCCGACCGAACTCGACGTGCACATCGTCTGCGACAACCTCGCGACCCACAAAACCGTCACCGTCCGGGACTGGCTGGTGAAACATCCACGGTTCCATATCCATTTCACCCCGACCGGGTCGTCCTGGATCAATCAGGTCGAGCGGTGGTTCGGGTATCTCACCGACCAACTCCTGCGCCGCGGAGTACACACCTCCGTCGCGGCACTCGAGAAGGACGTGCGGGAATGGATCACCGACTGGAACGAAAAACCGAAACCTTTTGCCTGGACCAAAACTGCAGACGAGATCCTCAATTCGCTCGCAAAATATATCGAACGAATTTCAGGCGCAGGACACTAGTTAGCGCTCTCACCTACCTCGCTGAGGTCTACGCCTCGAAGCCCTCATCACCGAACTCCGCGACTTCCCCATCCGGACTTCAGTTGGTGAAGGCTCGCGCGAACGTCCACCCCCTACTGGCGGACGCCAACTGGAATGTCGATCCGATGGGCGTATTCGGCACTCTCGGTCACTGCCACCATTCCGCGCGGTCCTCCCATCGCTCGCAACGCGACGTTTTTTTGCCTGCCCGGCAGGCAAGCAGGAACCGAGGTTCTGACGAGAACCTCGGTACCGGCGGCTCGTTCACCTCTGTCACATGTTGAGCGAACTTGCTCAGCCGCCTCAAGGTGCTACTCGAGCAGGGCGGTAAGGGAGTGAAGCTTGCCGGCGAGCCGGACGCCCAGAGCCGGCAAAGGGCACGGGACCTCAAGTAGGGGCGGTAGGCAGAGAAATGCCGTGACCCGTCCCCCGGCGCCATACTCTCGGGGTTGGGTCGATAATCTGGCGGAATCCGACCCTACGTCGGGTAGTGAGCGATCGCACCGCAAACACGCCGAACGTTCTCCGACGATCGAGCACGGCATAGTCGAACGCATCCCGGAGAGCAGTCCCAGTGGTCTTCGAAAACGAGTTCCCCAGTCAGGAGCAGATACTCGTCCCTACCACTCCAGACCGTTCACCTTTCAGCGTCGGGGAACCGGTCTATAGCAGTACGTTTCGGTCAATCAGCGCCCGCAGTGATCTCTGGAAGTTTCTCTGCGCGGCGCAAACGTTCCGCCATGTCGACGACCAGCCCTGTGGACGACTCGGAAAGGCCGACCACTGCAGCCAACAGTTGCCGCAACGCCCCCTGTTCGAGACAGTCGATGACAACCGACGGTTCCGCCCCCTCACTGTCGACCGGCAGATAAAAATACTTGTCATCGACGCCGAAGAAATTAGCAAGCACAGCGACCACATCCGGAGAAGGGTTCGTCCGCCTACTTCGACGTAACTGAGACAGATAAGGGCGGGAGAGGCGAGAGCCACTCGCGGCGAGACCGTCCGCCACCACAGCTTGCGTGACCGGACGACCGAATCGCGGCGAATCCTCGAACAACATATTCAACCGATCAGCGAACATACGATCCTCACGTCGAAAAACCTAGACAGTATCGATTTCAGAACGATGATCACATGTCGCCGCCGGTAAGAGGAGCGCTCGGACTCAGCAGCTCGTATCCTTCCCGCGCATGCAGCGGTTCCCTCGCCGCTATCGCGGTTAACCCTGCCGTTTTCTGCTTCCGACTCCCGTGCGCCCCTGTCAAGCAATGGTGAAAATAAGGACACATTGCAGCACAACACCATTACCGCCAATAGTTCGCTGTCGTGCCGACAAAACGGAAACATTGTCGCAGGCTCGGCACAGAAGTTTCCAGCGGCAGCCCCGGCCGAAGCATTGAAAGTCGCCCACATCAACCACGACGACAACGAAACTGAGGCCGGTCTGTCGCTACTATCGACCCTCGACATTATCACCGCAGACGCCCACGTCTTCCTCGTTCCCGCCCCTCGGCCTGCTCCTGCGCATTGCGCGGCACCTCGACGCCGCCGCAGCATCCTTCTTGCGTGGCGCGAACCTCTCCGACGGACTCGACAAATCCAACCGCCACTTCGCCCACATCCTCGCCCAGGACGCCAACGGAATCCGCATTCTCGCACAATGACACATTCAACGAAAAATGTATCTGCTTGCAGCCCAACATGTTCAAAATGACATGGCTGATCCACGGCGAGCCCTGGAGAATGCAAACAAGCGCCATCCAGCGTGGTCGAGGAGTTAAGGATGCGTCAGCGAGTTCTCGGGAATACCGTCCAGTACTGACACCGCGGACTCGATCGGTCGAGATACGTTAGATCCAGTCTTCCGGTGATGCCGCCAGGAGGCGATCCATCATCTCCGCGGAGAATGTGGCCGCAGGAACGGAAGGCGCCTTTCGTGGTCTACGGGAATGGTCCGATTCGGGGTACAACGATCGAGAAATTTCACGGACCGCGTGGACGACCAAGGGGCGAGGCGTTCTAGCTGAACGGATTTGTTGTTGCCGCACAGGGCGATGCTGCCGACGGGTTCTTCGTATCCGCGAACCGCAGCAGCGATGCAGGCCACACCATGAGCTGACTCTCCTCGCTCGAAGGCCACACC
>NZ_LVCT01000545.1:0-1815 GCF_001647205.1 Rhodococcus sp. EPR-134 | reverse complement strand
GAGCGTCGACGCGTTCGGGGGCGATCCACGCCAGGATCGCTTTTCCGCCGGCGGTGCAGTGGGCGGGGGCGTGACCCCCGACACGCGACGGGATTGCAGCGGCGAAACGTCCGCCGACTTTGTCGAGATCGACGACGTCGGGGCCGTCGAGGACGGTCAGATGCACGACCATACCGGTCTGCTGGTGCAATTCGTGCAGAAACGGTGCGGCCGCTTCACGAAGCGAGCTGCGCCTCTCGCCGTCGCCGTCCCCCGGAGAGCGCGGCGACCGAGGCAGTATCCGAAGGAGGCGTGCTCGACCCATCCGAAGGTGGTGAGTTGATCGAGAATGCGGTGGACAGTGGAGCGAGGTAATCGAGTACGGCATGCAACCTGTTCGAGCGTGATCCGAGCTCCTCGGCCGCCGAAGGCGTCGAGAATCAACGTCAGTCGCTCGATCATCGAGGGTGGCAGGTCCTTGCCCGACTTCATCTCTGTCGAGACGCCCGGCGTTGTGCCATTCTGGTCAGCGATGCCCATGAAGCCCCTTCCGAAATTTACTAGAATTCATTCTATCTCCTGTGTTCCCCACCCAGTCGGTGGCTCGCTTGCAGAATGCGACGGTAAGCGCAGCAGACACATACATCGCGTCACAGACTTACCGGTGTCATCGGTGCGCGGGATGCGTTGCCTGCCAGTAGGAATGCGCGTTCGAAGAATTGGCCTATGGTCGATTTCGTGAGCACTGTGCCCGTCGTCGGCACCGAACTCGGACGCGACTGCCTTCAATGTAGATGTCCACTGTTTATTACCGTGCTCGAGTTCTACGCCGGTTCACCACCTGAACTGACCGACCGCCGGGAAAGTTTCGTTGATTGCCGCAGCGGATGCAGGGGCGTTATCGAACAGCCGGTCGGTATCGACATCAGCCGTTGACCGATACCACGATCTCGCCACTTCGCGGGGAGTGATCACCAACGTCTATCCGCGTCGCAACCGCTGCAGAATGGCATCGAGTTACGGGCGTGAGGCTTCGCACCGCCGGCGTGATCGAGATGAACATTCTCGGTCCCCCACCCACCCGCGCCAGCCTGGAACGAGGGCCGAACACTACCCTTCTCCGTTACTTGTCAGGAACGCGGCAATGTACTTGTACTGACGCACGGCAGAATGACGCTCATCTGGTGCAGCAGGCGACTCTGGACGACAAGGCCAGCATCAGGGAGTGCTGCCCGTCGCCTTGATCGGTTTCTGCTGGGCCTCGTTGTGCCTGCTCGACAAATACGGCGGGCTGTTCATGTTTGGAGAACAAGGCACCAGGGCATGGAGGATGTTGACCCGCCGGTTGAGTCCCCCACTCCGTCCCGGCGGGTCTTCGATCTGCGTGTCGGAGTTGTCGCCGGTTCTGACACGCACGGTCCACCGACCGATGTTCACACCTGATGTCGGTGGACCGCCCGAACTTCGCGCTCGTCGCCGACACGGCGGGCGCGTGCCCGCCCACCGAGACTCTGCTCGTGCTCAGTGTCGGTGGGCCCTTGACTACGTCCTTCCTCAATGTTCGCCAGGCACCGACCGGCCTCCTGGCCGGGCCAGGTCGGCGCTTAACGCCACCTCACTACATCTGGTTTCAATTTTGCCTATAATCTATGTCTGATGGTATAGATTCTGTGATCTATTGAACTTCTCGCACCGCCGGATCTGGTGGCTGGCCGGTGCGCAGAGCGAGAACCTAGCTGTACGAGGCACGGACGTTAGTTACGCGATGCCGGCGGTAAGCGGCGGGCGGTCGTCCTCCGCGTGTTGAATGCGGTCGGTGGTAATTGTAGTGAACAT
>NZ_LVCT01000544.1:0-2784 GCF_001647205.1 Rhodococcus sp. EPR-134 | reverse complement strand
ATCGTCGACGGTTACACGCTGGTGCTGGCGTGTCTTGTGCTGCCTGCCGGAGCAATCGGTGACCGTTACGGGCGTCGCGGTGTGCTGGTCACGGGGCTGGCGGTGTTCTCGGTCGCGTCGGCGCTGCCGCTGCTGCTGGCCGACCCGGTGTGGCTGATCGCAGCGCGCGCGCTGGCCGGGGTGGGCGCGGCGCTGGTGATGCCTTCGACGCTGTCGATCCTGACCGCGGGGTTCGCCGCTGCCCATCGTGGCCGGGCGGTGGGGGTGTGGGCCGGAGTTGCGGGGTCAGGGGCAGTGCTGGGCATCCTCGGCGCCGGGGTACTGCTCGAGCGGTGGTCATGGCCTTCGGTGTTCGTCGGGTTGACCGTGGCGGGGGTGGTGCTGGCGGGGTTGGCGTGCACTATCGCCGAGTCCCGAGAGAGCGAGCATCCCCCGGTGGACTGGGTGGGTGCGGCGGTGGTGGCCGTCGCGATCGCGGCGATCGTGTTCGCCGCGATCGAGGTTCCCGCGCGGGGCTGGGCCGACCAGCTCGTCGCCGCTATCGCCGGGGTCGGTCTCCTGGCAGCGGTGGTGTTTGTGATCGTAGAGCTGCGGTCTTCTGCGCCACTGCTGGACGTGCGGTTGTTCGCCCGCCGCGGTTTCGGGGCCGGCTCGCTGTCGGTGACCATCCAGTTCCTGGTTACCTTCGGAGTGTTCCTGCTGTTGGTGCAGTACCTGCAGCTGATCCTCGGCTATGGGCCGCTGGCCTCGGCACTGGCGTTGGCGCCGATGGTGGTGCCGCTGGTCGTGATCTCGGTAATCGCACCGTGGTTGTCGAGCCTCGTCGGGTTGAAAGTGATGACCGTCTCAGGACTGCTTGCCATCGCTGCCGGACTGGTGCTGGTAAGCCGGTTGACCGTGGCCGCGGACTATCCCGGCCTGCTGTGGCCGCTGCTGATCATGAGCGCGGGTCTGGGATTGTGCACCGCCCCGGCGACCTACGCCATCGTCGCCGACACCCCTGCGGCCAAACAGGGGGTCGCCGCCGCGGTCAACGACGCTGCCCGCGAGATCGGCGCCGCGATCGGGATCGCCGTGGCTGGCAGCGTGCTCGCCGCAGGCTATACCCACCACATCCAGCCCGCTCTGCCCCAGCTTCCCGAGCCCGCCCGCGGCCCGGTCGCCGATTCCCTGGCCGCTGCTCTGCAGGTCGCTGACCAGGCCGGACCGGCGGCCCAACCGCTGGCCGAGTTCGCCAAGGCAGCGTTCGTGCACGGCAGCAGCCAGGCCGCGCTCACGCTGGCCGCCCTCACCGCCGCCGGGGCGATCGTGCTGGCAGTCCTCTCTCCCGGCCCCACCACCCGCCGCTCCCGCGCGTCACGCACTCACACGAACACCCCTCCCCGCTCGAACACCCCCTTCTCGTGAAAGAGGCCCCATCATGACGGCCTATCGCACGATCCTCGTCGACACCGACGGATCCGACTACTCCTACCGCGTGGTCGACCACGCCGCCGAGCTGGCTCACGTCACCCACGCCCGACTCCTGATCATCTGCGCCCGTCACGACATCGACGAACGCGCACTCGGTACTGACGTCGACCGGCTGCGAGGTACCACACCCACCGACGCCATCCTGCGCACCGCGCACCAACATGCGATCGCCCACGGCGCCGTCGACATCGAAACTCGCATCCTGCCCGAGCCCACCGTCCGCGCACTGTTTCACCTAGCCGGCCCGACCGCCGACGACCTCATCGTCACCGCGAACCCCCACCGGTCACCACTGGCCCGGCTACTATTACCTCGCCGGCCGAGCTTGCCCACAAAGCCCACTGCGACATCCTCATTGCTAATGGTGAGGACACCTACGGAAGGCGTCCATGACCGAGCACACACCCAACACCAACACACCCGAGACCGCCGGCCCCGAACCTTTCGAGGCCGAGGACTGGATCCGTACCTTCGCTGTGGCGCCGCCCGAACACGTCGACCTGCCGCCTCACCACCCCCACTGCCTTGGTTGCGGACCGGCTAACCCTCACGGCCACCAGTTGCGCGTCCGACGCGACGCACACGGCGTCTACGCCCACCACAGCTTCGATTCCCGCCATGTCGGCGCCCCAGCGATTGCCCACGGGGGCGCGGTCGCCACCGTCCTCGACGACTTGTTCGGGTTTCTGCTCTACACCGTGGGAGAGCTCGCCGTCACCCGCCACCTCGCTATCGACTACCTCGCCCCGGTCCTGCTCGACACCCCCTACACCCTCCGCTCTCACATCCACTCCCGAGCAGGCCGCAAACTACACCTGCGAGCCACCATCGAAAACAACCACGCCCACGTGGTCACTACCGCCACCGCACTGTTCCTCATCGTCGACATCGACCACTTCCTGACCCCCCGACACAACGCCTCGGCGGCGACCGCGCCCACTACACACGAAGACCAACAAGGCCCTCAGATGGACAGTCCCTGACGTGTCCCTCTAGCCGATCCGCGGGGACTGTTTCTTATTCGGTGTTTCGGCCCGAGCCGCTGAGTAAACGCTCAGCGAGGGAGGTGCCGTGATGACGACATTGGAAGATATGACGAAGAAAAAGGCCGAGCCCTCCGCGGAAGCTGCGGCGCGCGCCATCAGGTCGCAGAACGCGGCGTTGCGGCCGTGTTCGGTCACGACGACGGGACGGTGCTCATGGTTTCAGGGTGAGAGATTGCGTGAGGATCGCATCCCGGTTCCGCGCACCCGTTTGCCGGTGTGGGGCGAACTCGGCCGGTCGGGTTCGACTCGTGGCAGCAGAGCGTGA
>NZ_LVCT01000543.1:0-2459 GCF_001647205.1 Rhodococcus sp. EPR-134 | reverse complement strand
AAGAGCGTCTGATCGCTCATGCGGTGAGTAGGTTGTCTGCGAAGTATCCGTCGATCTCGGCTGATGTCGTGGCGGACGCTGTGGCGTCTGCTCATGCTCATTTCGACGACAAGGTGCGTGATTTCGTTCCTCTGCTCGTCGAGCGCATGGCGGGGGAGAAACTTTCCTCGCTGGTCGCTTCATAAAGGCCGTGTCCGCGGCCGAAGAGTCCGATATTGCGCAGGCGAGAGTGTTTCTGGCTCTGTTGAATTCGGAGATCGACGAGTTGTCGGAGCGGATCGAATCCGCGCTGCGCCTGGTGCGGGGTACGCGCCCGGTCGCACCTGAGTTGGCGTCGGCGGCGCGCACCGATGCGGCGGCTCTGCGTAAGGACCTTCATCGGGTGCACGCTCTTGTCGAGCAACTGACACGCCGGTTTCCTACCGCCAATGTGCCCGCGGAAGTGCCTGCCGCACATTCTTTCCGCAGCTGATCGGTTTCCGTCGCAGCGCTGATCGCGTTCGGTGCGCGGTCAGCCGCTATCCTGAGTCGCCCTCTTCTGCATGGGCAGGGAAGCACAGGGACGGTGAGCTGCGGGGATGGATCGACAACCACCATCGAGTGCTGCCGCTGCTGTGGTCGACTGCGCCGTCTATGTCGACGGGGTGCGACTCCCCGGCACTCACACACCGGAGAGTGCGTTGGATGAGGTTCGGCGTCGGGGTTCGGGGTTCGTGTGGCTCGGGTTGTTCGCACCGACCTTCGAGCAGATGACGGCAATCGCCCAGACGTACGGCCTGCACGAATTGGTCGCCGAGGACTCGGTGCACGCGCATCAACGCCCCAAACTCGAACAATACGACAAGGTGACCGTGTTGGTGATGCGCACGGCCCACTACCTTTCACCGACCTCGATCCGCACCGCCGACGACATCGTCGAAACCGGTGAGATTCTCGCTGCTGTCGGGTCGGATTTCATCGTCACCGTCCGGCACGGCGCGCATACCGCGTTGGCGGGCGTGCGCGCCGAACTCGAAGGATCGCCGGAACACCTGCAAATCGGGCCGTGGGCTGTCCTGCACGCGGTGATCGACCGGATCGTCGACGGTTACCTGGGAGTGGTCGGATCGGTCGACGTCGATATCGACACTTTGGAAGTGGAACTGCTCAGCCCCGATCGTCACACCCCTATCGAGCAGATCTACCTCGTCAAACGCGAAGTGCTCGAATTACGGCGTTCGGTCAACCCCCTCGCTGCGGCGCTGTCCACGCTCGCTGCCGCCACTGCGTTGCCGGAGCCGATTCCCAAGGACGTACACCGGCATCTGCGTGATGTCGCCGAACACCACGCCGCGGTGGCGGAACGGATCGTCGAGTTCGACGATGTCATCAGCTCTCTCGTCGCTGCGACTCTTGCTCGGGTCAATGTTCAGCAGAACACCGATTTGCGCAAGATCACCGCGTGGGCGTCGGTGGCGGCGTTCGTGACTGCGTTCGCCGGGATCTACGGCATGAACTTTCAGGACATGCCGGAACTGCGATGGCGATACGGGTACCTGCTGTGGTGGATCATCGCGGTGACCGGCGCGGTGTCGTTGTTCACCTTGTTCCGCCGAAAACGCTGGCTGTAAAGGCCAGCATCTGAAGGTCTTGGCCGGCTGCGGCCGGAACTCCTCGAACCGAACGGAGGTGAACGACCGAACCGCCCTGCCTCCGCGCGACCACGCTGTTGCCGGGCGGGATTGCGCAGCAGGTCAGGTCGAAACCACTGTTACGCAGATCGATTCCGTTAGTCTCAACCGTCCGTGAATGGTGGGTGTGCAGGCGATCGACGATCGGGGATCGAAGAAGGAGGGGGACAGGTGTTCGGTAGCGCCGGCAATGATGCTCGACTAGTGCGTCCGCCTGCGCTGGGCACCGCCCTCGCTGCCGTGCCCTTTCTCGCGATAATTGCGGGAGTCCGCTACGACTGGTGGCAGTACCCCACAGCCGCAGTCATTTTCCTCGAACCCGCCACGGTATGTTTCGCGCTCCTGGGACTCCTTGCCATCGGGGTGTTCTGGGTTGTCCGGTCCTACGGTTTCTGGAAACGGGAGCAGCGCCTGTCGTGGCGGATGGGACCTGCCCCTCTGGTCGTGGTAGCGACTGCTCTCGTGTTCTTCACGGTGCAAACGCCAACGGATCGCGCTTTCGATCGAGCCAATCCAGAGATGGCGGAGCTTGCGGACTCGATGCTGCGTGACGGTACCGAGCATCTCGGCCCAACCGAGATCGACGGTTACGAATTCTCCACTGTCTTCATCCGGGTGGACAACTGTGTGTACTTCGTCGATAGCAGGCGGAGCACCCCCACTGAGGTCGTGGGGTGGTTGTACACAGCGAATTGCACTCCGAATTTGGATCGGTTCCGCCGGCTCAAACCCGTTGCTGAGAACTGGTTTTCCTTCGAGCAGGGCACCTAGAGGTCTTGTCTGGACCTA
>NZ_LVCT01000542.1:0-5480 GCF_001647205.1 Rhodococcus sp. EPR-134 | reverse complement strand
ATCTCGGTGTTGGCTTTGTTCGTGCTCATTGTCGTGGTGGCTGTTTCCGTGTGGTCGGAGAGCGAGTATGTCCGCACACCGTTGTTGATTGCTTCGGCTGTGACACTGATATTGGTGATCCTGTTGGAGATCAACATCCGCCGCTTGAAATGAGTGCGCGGAGAACATTGGGGAAACAACTTGAAAAACAACGAGGGGATCGACCGCGGGCGCGATGGATGCCCGCAGCGCTCTGGGTCGGTCCGAGGGTGGCATCGCTGAGGTCCGCCCTTCTACATAGCGATACGGTGAGGCGATGCGAAAGCTGAGGTCGTTGGGTGAATGGGTAGCAGCTGATCCGCCTGCATCGTCGAAGCCTCCGGGGCCGATTCTTCTTGCGTTCACTGTTGTTCCGGTTCTTGTGTTGATGTGTAGGCATTACGGGTGGTGGCCTTCCCCGTTCGGGGGTTTCCGATGGTTGGATCCTTTGCTCGTTTCTGCTGCGGCGTTGGTCATTCTGGTGATGGTGGGGTTGGTGTGGGCGATCCGCACGCTGTACGTCGTGGGTCAGGACCGGCGCTGGTCGTGGTGGATCCTGCCTGCGCCGCTCGTCGTCACCGCCGCGGTCGCTGTGGTGATGTTGGTGCCTCAGGTGTCTTTCCTCGACAAGAGCGGAGAATTCGAGACCATCGCACTCGACCTCCTCAAGAATGCGGGAACTGTTGCCGAACAGTTGGAGATCGGCTCGTTCGATATTCGTCGCACCCGTGTCGTACCTCCTGATGAGGTCTATTTCATCGACAACGGCAGCATGTTCACCACGACGCGGGGGTGGGTGTACTCACCCAGCGGGACACTTTCTGGGTTCGGCCACTTCTCTGCAACGCATCTCGGCGGCCCCTGGTACGAGTTCACAGCGATCTGGCGCGACTAGCTCAACTGTTCGTTCGCCATGAAAGGACTTGAGAAATAGCGCCGCTCGCGGTTCTGGGGCCGGTGGCTGTTGTTTCTACTGCGCGACACCTGTTGCAATCTGCTAGGTTCGCGGTGAAAGCCTTTGAGCTGCAACGACCGTGTTCCCAAATATCTGAGACGGCGCTGTACCCCAAGAGAATGTGCAGCGATCCTGCTCGACGGAATGGACTTAGTTGTCCTCGGGCTGGCCGGTGCCGCCGTTCCGCCGACCAGAGCGCGCGCGGTGGTAGCCCGTGCACGCAGCAAAGGTTCCTGCCTGGTGGTCACCGAAGGGCGATGGGACGGTGCGGATATCCGCATCGACTCCCACGTCACCAATTACACGGGGATCGGGCAGGGCTATGGCCGCATCACAGGCTTCTCCGTCGATATCGAGGTCAAGTGGGCCGGGGGATACGCCCCGGTCCGGCAGGTTCGATCTGAGCCCCACAGCCCGGGCAGTGGGGTGGACGGCCCACGCTCCCGAACAATCGGCTCCGCTTCCACTTCCGCAGGCGCTATGACCGCCCCGGACTTCAACGGCTGGCAGGAGCCGTGGCCACTGACCCCGACCCTGCGCCCACTACTCCCACAGCCCCAGCCGGTCATCGTCGAAACGAACCGCGCCCTGCCCTTGGCGAAGAACGCCACGCGCCCCGACAAGCTCCCTCTGCGCGTACTCGCCGGAGGACTCCGCCTCGAAGGCACCATGCCAAAAAGCTCTATGCGTGGGCGCTCCTCAGTTCTCTGCACTAAGCAAGCCTTCTCGTCTGAAACAAGGCGGATCCGATGCCTCGTTGACCCCCAGGACCCCGGTGCGCGCCCACCTCGTCGGATGCGCGGCTGTAGATACCGACGGCACCCAACTTCATCGAGACAGGATCGCCACCTGATCAGGGACCAACGTGCGATAGCCATCGAGATACACACGCCCACAACCGTCGAGTTCGACAAACACCGTCGCTCCACCCGATCCATCGGCCCGCAGAAGTTCGGTGTGCGCGACACGGGAAGCGGATCGGGTACACGGCGGCGCAATAGGCGCTGTCGTCACAGCCCGAGCCAGTTCAATACTCTCCTCGCGCGAGAGGCGCACACTCGATTCTGTCGAAAACTCCTCACCCTCAACAACATAGCGGCAAACCAGCTCAATCCTGAGGGGAAACCCGGTCCGGGATCTGTTTTCCATTGCGGCAAAACATCTTTGATGTAATCGCCAAAGGGGTTCTCTCTCGAAATTTTTCCAGTGAAGCCCTAGCTTGAAACCGCGCGGTCGGTTAGTCTCACACGGAATCACTTGCTGGCCTTAGCTAACCGGTCAATTTCGCAGGCAGCCATTTCGCTGAGCTGCTGCACCTCACTGGAGGTACTCCGCGTGGTCAAAACGAATTTGTGGAAACGTCGCACACTGGTCTCGGTCGTACTCATGGTGCTATCCCTGGCTGTTGCACCTGTGGCCGGCGCCTCGCCAGACACACTCGACCAACCTGCCCCTGAGTCGCCCGCTGTAGAGGAATATCCCTCGACTGATCTTCCTCCGGAAATGATGCAAGTTCCCGGTGCTGGGCAGCAGTGTGTCAATACTGCGCTCGAGCGCAACATCTCCAACTGGGTCTGCAACGGAGCGATGTTGATTACTCCCGACGGCCAGGAGGTGCTTCCGGTCGTCCCTCGCCCTGACCTTGTGGAGCCGGTGCCACCTCCGAATCCGCAGTCACGGCTAAATGATGATCCTGACTACGACCTCTGGTGTGAACCGGATTCGAGTTCCCCATGCATCAGGGAAATCGCCCAGTACCAGTCGGAAGCGAAGAGCAACATGATCTACGGCGACGAAGACGGTGTGGTGGGAACCTTCGATTGGATCGTTCATTTGAATTTGAACGGACGGTCCACACGAATCACTACAACAGTGATCCATGACGAAGGACCTTCGCTGAATTTCATTCGGCACGACGCCCATTGCCGTGAAGTGGTTCCCGGACCGATCCTGGATACGAGTTGCGGAATCAACTACATGGGATCACCGTTCACTGTCTCGGAGGCGAGCCCCAGATTCAACTACGGACCAGCTCAAGGGTCGAACATCGTCGATGCCGGCACGTACTTCATCGAAGGGCGTATGCAGTTTCAGCCATCCGGCTACGACTATGTCTGGTCGATCCCGACAACGGCTTCAGTATGGGGTCCTGGGCCACAGAGCGAACGATTTATCTGCCCCACCCAAAACCGAGTCTGCTATTTCAATCGCTGATCCGAAACCCCCTGCACGTCAATGTCTCTGCCTGACAACCAAGCAAAGGACAAAGGTATGACATCTCTACGAAAAATCATTCCAGGAGCGATCGCCGCAGCAGCTGTTCTTGCACTGGTAGGTGCGTCCCCAGCTCAAGCGGAGGTGCGCACCGGTTGGATCGGACCCACTCCACCGGTCAACGGCACGATCTTCCTCCACACCTCGACTATCGACAACGGGGGAGTGCCCATCGCGAGCAGTCGGATCTACACCTCGTTCGCCAACGTGGTCTCCCCGGGCATCATGGGAGCGAAGGCGCGGCTGTTCCGCGAGGGCGCCCTGTGCAGTGCCACCGATTACCGGTTCAATGCCCTCATCTCCAACTCCCAAGTTGCCAGCACGCAAAGGGACTGCGGTGCAGGCTTTTACAACAGTCACGGATTCGTAGCAGTTCTCAACCAGTCGAACGGCGCCATCAACGAATACGTCACGTTCCCGACCGATCCGCTCCAGTTCCCTGCGCCCTCAGCTCTTCAGCGCCAGCCAGCTCTCACGGCGGGCGAGAGCGGAGTCAACGCAAGGGGCGAGAGTTACGGGGACGCGCTGAACGTTCAAAGCGACGCTGAGCTGCCTGACTTGGTCAGTGCTATCGGATCCGACCTGCAAGCCGGATTCGTCCGTGCCAGTGATCTGACGGCGCAACCGTCCACCGATACCGCGACCACGAGAATTGTGCCGCTTCTTTCGCGAGAGGGCGAGACAATCGGCCAATTCCAGATCGGGTAGTCGACAAGCTCACCTCGGCGGCACACACTCTGATGGTGTGTGCCGTCGAGGTGATGTCAGGAGGTCCTACTGATGAGCCAGCAGTGGAGCGATTTCCCGGTCTCCCACGAGCCGAGCAGTCTGCCGGATACCGTCGAGGGTGGGCACTATGTGCGAGTCGCAATGACCAGCCACGATCTGATGACCGTGTGGGCGGCAGGACCGGCCCGCGCTTTCCGTGTTGCCGTCCCGATCTCGGCTCGCCCCCCGGTCAAGGTCACTCACACAAACCCGCGGACTGGCCAGCGAGAGAGTCACTTCGAGGAGTTCACCGACGACGATCAAAGAACGATCGATGAGTTCGTCAATTTCGGCCTTCAGCTGGCGGGAATCGCGAAGTTCCCCAGCGGTTTCGACTGGTATGTACGAGTGCCCAGTCGAATCAAGGATGCGGCGGAGCTTGCGGACGAACTTCGCGCCAAGAATTCAGCGCCGGACGAAGTCGAAGCGTTGACGATTATCACCGCTACGTACAACAGGCTTCTGGCCGATTGAATCTGCTGGCAGATGCTGGCCCCGCCGGGCTGTAGATGTCACGTATTTTTTCGCATGGGGGACGTGTCGTTTAGCCATGTCAAAGGGCCTAAATGCGCGCCGGATGTTCTGAAACCAGCCCTCTGGCGCGGTACAGGTTCGGCCGGTCGGGTCTCTCAGAGCTAGGGGACAGGGCGTTGCCGTAGCGTTCATGGTCCAGGACGGGACGCCCTAGCGCCGAGGACTGCGCGCTTCAATGCGCCTTGTCTGAGCGATTTCAACTGTGTCCGCTCCGGGACGCCGAGTTTGGTCATCGCGACGAGCACCAGCAGGGCGACCCCAGGTTCATAGAGGTTGTACCAGACGGTTTCGGACATTTTGCGCTTGTGAGGTTCGTCGCCGTGTGCGAGATGGTTCCGAGCATTTTTGATGTTCTTAGCCCATACCTCGATGTCGGGAATGACCTGACGTACCGCGGCCGGTGGAGGGATCTGTGCGAGGGCGACGCAGCGTTCGCGGTAGTCGAGAGATTTTGGGTGAAAACCCTTGTGCAGTGCCTCGATTGCGCCGCACAGTCCAAGTAGCTTGGTTTCGTAGTACATACTCGATTCGCGTTGAAGTGCGATGACGGACAGCGTCCCGTAGTTCGCCTTCTGGTGCAGTTCGTGCCAGCCTTCGAGGAGGGTCGGCAGATCCACATCGTCGAGTGTGAAGTTGATAAGCGTCGTGCCCGAATCATCGAGGTCGGTGTCCTCGCTGATCAGGTCCGAGCTCCACCAGTCGAACTGCCGATGCGCTTGTGGGATTGCGGGAGAACTTGATGCGCCGTACGTGGGCGGGCCGATGCATCGCCAGCGTGATCAGGTCTGCCAGCCGCCGAGAGATTTCGATGTGGGCGTTGATCGAAAGGGGTTCGGCGCTGGTCACTCGAAATGCTGTCCGAAAGTGTGCAGGAATGGACATACCACCGCGGGAGAATTGACCGCCGGATGCGTAATGGCTGGACGTGGAA
>NZ_LVCT01000541.1:0-909 GCF_001647205.1 Rhodococcus sp. EPR-134 | reverse complement strand
TACGGCGATCTTGACGCCACGGGCCCAGTAGGTGAGGTAGTCCAGTTCGATGACGGACTCGGTGAATGCGAGTTCGTCGGCGTCGTTGACGTGGGAGTCTCCGATGACGAGCCCTGACAGCTTTATCGTTTGGTCGGTGTACTTCTGGCCATTTGTGAATCCACCCTTTTCCGAATCGATGTACGTCTCGAACAGGGACACCGCGCGCCCACCGGAATTGCCATGGACAGTGCGAAATCCCAGCTCGTGAATATCGTACAAATCGCCGTGCAAGTCGAGTCGCGGCTCTGTGGAATCACTGAGCGTGAGAACGCCCGGCACGGTGCGAGAAGGGCCGTTCGAGTCGGGTACCCACCATTGTCCGTGGAGTTGCTCTGTCGTCGCCATGAGCTAAGGCTAAGGTCGTCCGGCCGGTTGACGGCGCGACGACATGCGGATGGCCTCCGGAGTCTGGGATGGGGGATGTCGGTGTGGGGGTGTTTGGTTGGTGTGGGTGGGTTCGGTGTTGGTGTTTTAGGGTTTGACCTGCGGTGATGACATGTCCCCGGGGGTGGTTGTTGGGGGTGTGTGGTGCGCCGGCGTTTTGGGTGCCGGCGGGGGGCCGCTGGGGCCGGCGGGTGGTGTGGGGGTGTTGCTAGGGCTCGTTTTTTGGGTGTTTTTGAATGTTATTGTGTGTCAGTAGGTTTCGGTATTCGGTTGGTGTTGGGTTGGTTTCGCGGGTTGTGCACGGTGATGGTTTCGTTAGCGTCGAATGTTGTTGCAGTGGGGAATATTTCGGTGTTTCTGGATTTCGGGTTGTTTTGCGGTTTGGCGGGTGGGGGTGTATGATTGGGAGCATGATGATGGCGAGGCAGTGGACGCGAGACGGGGCGCTTTTCGTGACCCTTCCCCTCCTCCCCAGCCTCGTTC
>NZ_LVCT01000540.1:0-11950 GCF_001647205.1 Rhodococcus sp. EPR-134 | reverse complement strand
GGGAAAGAGCGAGTTACTCGAGCGGCTGACCGACCTGAGTCGCAGAGAGATCTCCAAACTCCGCTATTCGGGCAAGACCTCGACACGGCGATCCGAGTCCTCACAGGTCATCGGGCTGATGGTTCGTCAGCTGGGGCAGCTGCTCATGCAGCCGATGATCGATGACATGTGTGACTTCCTCGACCGGACGGGCGTGCCGCACAGCGACAAACTGACGCTCTCCGTGACCGTAATCTAGCGGTAGTTTGTTGGGTCAGGTCGGAGGTAGAGGTGCAGGCCGTGGCCTGTTTCGCGGCTCAGGAGAGACTTCCGCCGACATGCGTCGTCAGGTCCTGAGCGGTCATCCGCCACCCTTCGACTCGCGCTACTCGTCGTCGTCGGCGTCCGGGTCGCGCAGCGGTCGGTGAACTCCGCTGGGGTCGGGCAGGTGGAAGCTGTAGTGCCCGTCGATGCCGATGTGGGCGCGCACGAACGCCGACAATCGCTCGACATCGGTGTCGAGCACCGGGTATCCGCCGGCTCGCAGCGCGGCGAGGGCGCGGTTCTCGTAGACGGTGTTCCACACGACGACGCAATTGAGCACCAATCCCAGCGCCGAGAGCTGGTCTTCCATGCCCTCGTAGTAGGCGCGGGTCATCTCGCCCTTGCGGCCGTGATAGATCGTGCGCGCCAGGTCGTGACGACCCTCGACGAGATTGGACTGGGCCTTGCCCTCGCGCCGGTAAGGTTCGTCGTCGGCCAGGCGCAGGATGTGCAGGGTCTTGAAGATCCGCCCGAAATGGGCGATGGCCTGGCCCAACGCGGTCGGCTGCCCGTCGCGGGAGATCATCCTGGTGACCTCGTGCGCCGACACCTCACCGGAGTGGATCGACACCGCGATCCGGCACATGTCCTCCCAGTGCGCGGCGATCTTGGCGGTGTCGATCACCCCGCGCGCCGCCTTGTCCAGCGGCCCGTAGTCGGCTCGGGCGTCGATGCGCCACAACCGCTGATCGGGCAGGTTCGCCAGCTGCGGCCGGTACTGGCGGCCGATCAGATGCAGCAGTCCGAACACGATGTCGGAATACGACCCGGTGTCGGTGATGATGACCTCCGGAATCCGCCCGCCGTGCTGGGACACGATCACGTCGATGGTGTGCAGCGAATCGCGAGGTGTTCCGCGCAGCACCTTGCCTGCCAGCCCGGCGGACTGGTCGTTGAGCATGTTCAACCAGGTGATGCCCAGTTTCCGGCCGAAGTACTTCGGGTTCGGGCGGGCGTTATGGGTGCGCACGGGCACCACGAACCGCATCCCGTCCACCGAGGCGACCAGCCCGCCGCCCCACGCTTGGGCCAGGGGGATGTCGGCCTGGGCGTCGACCAGCACGGCGTTGGCCGCCTCGATGGTCTCGGCCCGCACGTAGCACTGGTCGACGTGCAGCAGCCGATCCCTGGTCAGGGCGTCGACACCAGGCGTTGTCACCGGTTTGAACCCGACGTTCATCGCATAGGAACAGAGCACGGCCGCCACCGACAAGCCGAGGTCGGCGACGCGGGCCTCGTTGCCCGAGGTGTGGGTGAACGCCTCGGTGAAACCGGGATGCCAGCTCATCACCTCCGTGACCAGTTCCGGCAGGTCCACACGCGGGATCATCGCCTCCACCCGGCGGCGCAGGTCGACCAGCGACGCGGGCTCGGCCTTGGCGTCCAGCGCGGCGACGTGCAGTTTGCCGTCGGCGTCGATGCTGGCTGGGGTGTCCTCGCCCAGCCGTGCGGCCAACTCCCGATAAGCGGTCTCCAACGCCGTCGCGTGATCGGTCAGCAGCTGCGTCGGCGCGGCGGGCAGGCCCAGCGCGTTCATGCCGGCGTCACGCGCAGCCTCCCAGGCTTCGCCTGCCAGCAGGTGCGCCCGCGGGTCGCGCCACCGCGACGAACGCACCGCGAAGATGCTGCGGTGCTTGAGGTGTCGGTGGAACTGTTCCAACACGCAGATCGTGTAGGAGTTCCGGTCGACGGTGCCCTCCGGTCGGCCCGGCGTGTAGATCAAGCGCTTCCACGCGCCGACGATCAAGTCGTGGTCGACCTTGCGGGCGTCCAGCAGGTTTGCCGGGATCTTGCCCGACGACCTGGATGTCAGCAGCTCGGCGAGGGTCTTCATTGCCGCCAGGACGGCGGCGCCGTCACTGGTCGCGCCGAACTCGATCGTGTCCATCAGCATCGACAGGAACGGGCGGACCGTGGCGAACTTGCCGGCCAACTCGATCAACCGCTGCCCATCCAGCTCCGCGTCGTCGGCGGGCACCAGCTCGTCGACCGCCTGGACCGCGTGCCGCAACTCGGCCCGGGTGACGGTCTTCTCGATCATGTCCAACACCACGCCCAGCCCGACGTCCTGGTTGACCTCGACCATCTCCAGCAGCACCTTCACCGCTGCCGCGAGCTTGCCTGCGTTGCGTGACACCCTCGGATAGCGACGCAGCTTCTCCTCGCGAGACTCCCGCTCGGCCTTGGACAGAAGCTTCGTCGTCATCAACATGTCGAAGGTCTCCAACACGTCGTCGACCGCCCGCGCGCTCAACACAACGACCGTCGCGGCCAGCACCGCCAAGCGCTGCTCACGCGTGGGCAGCCGCCGCAGCGCGGCGGCCTTGCTCGCCAACCCGTAGGTCGCCAACCCCGTCAACCGACGCGGCGGGATCGCCCTCACGTCGATGCTGTCCACCCCGACCGCTTGCAGGTCGACAACCCTGCGCAGCGCCGCGAGCATCCCCTTCGACGACGCCTTGAACACGCCCTTGCGCAGCCGCTCCAGCTCGCTGACCTTCTGCCCGCCCTCCGCAGGAACCTCCAGCAGCCGCAACAAGGCAGACGCGGACTCCGAGGTCAGCTGCTCGCCGAGCTGGCGCCACAACCGGGCGTCCGCCGCGTTGCGGCCGTCGCCGATCAGCCGCTCCAACGTGGTGATCCCCGGCAGCAGCGCCTGACGCTTCCGCAGCCATGTCACTGCGTCGCCGAAGATCGCCTTCGGTCCGTCGCCGGTCATCCACGCCTGGTCGACGATCCACGACGTGAGCTCCGACTCCATCTCGCCGAACGGCTTGAGTCCGTACACCTGCTGGATTTCCCAGGCGTGTTCGAGCTTGGTCTTCTCCCGATCGGTGTACCGCTTCACCATCGACGGATCGGAGATCTCCAACTGCTCGGCCAGATACTCGATCAACGCGGGCGGGACATCCAGCGGATCAGCCAGGAACATTCCCAGGTGACGCACCGTCACCACCTGCACCGCGAACCCCAGACGGTTGTAGTCGCGCCGCCGCGCAGCGATCAGCCGCCGGTCCTCGTCATCCAAGTAGCAGTAACGCTCCAGCTCCTGCCGAGACAACGCACCGAACCGGCCATAGCCGCCCTCATCAGTCACGACGACATGAAATCACCTACAGCGCAAGGTCGCTCGGCGATTGCCCCTTAGCGCCGGATTTCGTCAATCTGCTCCCCGACCCCCGAAACAAGGCCGAAGTCGTCGCCGAACTGTGCCGAGGGATCGGCACCGGCGCGATCGTGGAGGTGGTTCGAGAAGGAATCACCCCGGACAATGTCGAGGACTTGGTTGCCTCGTCGGACTTGGTGATCGACGGCACCGACTACACCGTTCCCGATGTGGGGCTTCGGCTGGCTCGAACGGCACGCGGCGCCTCCGTATCTGTCGTTCTGGCCGTCGAGATCGGATTCGGGGTGTGGCACACAGTGATCCCTCCGGACGGAAATCGCTTCGAGCGGCTTCTCGGCTTGGCCCCCACCGTCACCTTTGATGACCTGGCATCGAGACGAGTCAGTGTCCCCCTCTGGCGGTGGGTATTGAGCATTCCCGCCTACATCGGTATGGACGTGCTCGCCCACGTCGAGCAGGGGCACTTGGAAGCGCCCGCTGTGGCTCCGGCCGTCGAACTCTCTGCCGCGGTGGTTTCGACGACAGCCATATCGCTTCTGGTTGGCCGACGCCCGCCGGCATCGGCTCCGCGTGTCCACCACTTCGATGCACGGACAGGCAAGGCGAAGACATTGCGCCCGTCGCGGGTGCGCTTCTATCTTTCTGCGGCCATCGCCTCGATTGGTCGATCGGTCGGCTGAACAAGGCGGTTGTCGTCGTGTTGTTTCGATGCCGGGGACGGCTTTAACTAGTCGAGAGTGATTGGCACACAACAGATCAAGGTCCGCATTTCACCCTTGGGTCTCGATCCATCTGCGGATCGTGACGGGCAGGTCGTCGTCCGTCGTCCGTCGGCGCCTCAGCCGATCGTCGGCGGCGCGAGGGTCAGTGCGGCTACTTCCGTTGCAGGAGTGGGATTTTCGGTCCGTGGTCTCAACCGTTGGAGTGGTGCGGTGGCGGTGACCTGCTCGTCCGGCCGCGGTGGCAGGTGGCGGTAGAGGGTGGATCGGGTTAGCCCGGTTTTGGAGGTAATCTCGGCGGTGGTGGCGCCAGCGTCGCGCAGTTGGAGGGCGTGGGCGAGCTGGGACTCGCTGACCACCGACGGGCGGCCGGTGCGCCGACCCTTCGCTGTCGCCACCGACCTGGCGTGGGCGGCGCGTTCGAGGGTGTAAGTGCGTTCCATCTGCGCGAACAGCGCGAGCAGCACGACGGCGAGTTGGGCCATCGGATCATCCGGGTTGCTCGAGTCGATCCGGATCGGGTCGGCCAGGTTACGGATTCCGACCCCACGCTCTCGCAGGTCGTGGATCAGGTTGAGAGTGTCGCGCACGTTCCGGCCTAGCCGGTCGAGTGTGTGCGTGACGATGACGTCGCCGTCGCGGGCGTACTCAAGTAGTGCGGTCAGCCCGGGGCGGTCGGTGGTGGCGCCGGACTTCTTGTCCACGTAGATATTCGCCGGGTCGATCCCCGCTTTACTGAGGGCGTCGATCTGCCGGTCGAGTTCCTGTTTGGTCGTCGACACCCGCGCATACCCCAACTCCATGCCCGGAGAGTACCGAAAGTTGTTCCCGTCTCGATTTTCCGACACGATGTTTTGGAATTAACTTCTAGGACATCATGAGCTGGGGTGATCCGATCTGGGCCGCCGGCCGCGTGTCCGTCCCAGAACCAAGGAAATGAGACTGTGCGCAGATAGGTTTGCGGCGATTCCTCATGTCGGCGAGATCAGGAAGGATCGGGAAGTTTTCTATGTCAGCCGCAGGACTTTGCGTCGGACGTCGCGGCCAAACTAGAGATGCGGTCATCGCGATATCCGCGCCAATGTCTGCATTTCTGGCAAGGCTCCGCCCCATAGTTTCTCTGCCACTGCGCGAGCTTGTGACTGGTGCAAACCCGCTCCGCCTAGAAGCATTTTGGGTTGGATTCGACTCATTATTCTGAATTTGTGAGCACTAATAGGTTATGAACAATGTTGTTAGACTTGTGCAATGTTGTATGGTTTTGCTTATGTCTGATGAAAATTTTCTGAAAGTTGCCGAAGCTGCTTCCTACGTGGGAGTTTCCGCGCAGACCCTTCGGCGCTGGGATCGTGATGGAACGCTGAGCGCGGTAAGGCGACCTGGAAGCAATTACCGCTATTACCGCCAAGCTGACCTTGAACCCTTTCGGCTGCAGTACCGACGCGCCGAGGAAGCCGCAGCGAGCGGGGCTGACAGCAGCGTCTTCGCGACAGCGAACGCTGATGTCGAAGCTAACGCATCCCTGCGGGAACCGCAGCGCGAAGCACACCGAGCGGTCCGGGAACATTTCTCGGCCGACAGGAGTCCTGCGATCGTGCAGATTCCGGTCGGCTGCGGAAAGACCGGCATCATGGCCACACTGCCTTTCGGCATAGCCCAAGGGCGAGTCTTGGTAATCACGCCAAACCTTACGATTCGAAAAGGCGTCGCCGACGCCGTCGATGTCACCAGTCCACAATGCTTCTGGACCAAGTTTCGGGTGCTGTCTGACTTCACGGCTGGCCCCTGGATGGCCGTGCTCGACGGACCGAATGCCAACCTCCACGACGCGATCGAAAGCGACTTCGTTGTCTGTAACATCCAGCAGTTGGCGAGTCAAGCCGACCGTTGGCTTCCCCAGTTCCCCGAAGATTTCTTTGACATGATTCTCGTCGACGAAGGTCACCACGCCGCCGCAGAGAGTTGGCAGAAAGTATTCCGTCGGTTTCCCAATGCGAAGGTCGTCAGTCTGACGGCGACACCGTTCCGCTCTGATCAGCAGCAACTCCACGGCGAGATCGTTTACCGTTACCCGTTCACTCGAGCGATGGTCAACGGCTACATCAAGCAGATCCACTCCCGCAACGTCGCGCCGTCGGAAATCTACTTTAACTACTCCGACGATAACCGCCGCCATACTCTCGAAGAAGTCCTTGAGCTGCGAGAAGAGGCGTGGTTCCGCCGTGGCGTTGCGCTTAGCCCCGAATGTAACCGTCACATCGTCGAGACCAGCATCCAGCAATGCGAGCGCATGCGGGCACAAACAGGTATCCAGCATCAAATCATCGCCGCGGCATGCTCAGTCGACCACGCCCGACAAGTTGCCAGCATTTACAACGAGTGCAACTACCGGGCCGCTGAGATTCACTCGGGGATGGACCCCGACAGCCAAGACGCCGTCATCGAACGGCTGCGGCGAGGCCAACTTGACTGCATCGTGCAGGTTCAAATGCTGGGCGAAGGCTTCGATCATCCACGACTTAGCGTCGCAGCCATTTTCAGACCCTTCCGCAGTCTTGCCCCGTACATTCAGTTCGTCGGCCGAGTCATGCGCGTAGTCCAGGAGTCCGCTCCCGAGCATCCTGACAATCAAGGCCACATAGTTTCGCACGTCGGGCTGAACAACGACGCTCGTTGGTCTGAGTTTCGAGAGCTTGACCTTGATGATCAAGCACTCGTTCACTCTTGGGTTGACGGACAGACTGACAACGATGCGGAGGGCGAAAACAGCGGTCCACGCGCCCGCCGGTTCGATGGTGGAATGCTGGTCGACAGCGAGATTCTGACTCGCTTCGTTGAACAGACCTATCTCGACCCCTCCGATGACCGAGTGCTGGACGAGATGCTCGACAAGGACATTGCGCCCGGGCTGAAGTTGGGTGACCTGGTCAGCCGAGACCAGCTCCGTGAACGCCTACTCGCGCAACAGGCAGCTGCAGAAGTGCAAGTTCCGCAATCGATCCCGGTCTCGCCGCAGCGTGCCCGCCAGTCAGCCAAGACCCGTGTCAACGAGCGCACAAAATCAGTTGCCAACCGTGTACTGGCAGATCTGAAGCTGCCACCTCGCGGTCACCAGCTCATGGTCGTGAGTCCGGGTCCGCGACAGCACAATTCCGTCATCGCGATTCGTCGTGTCGCTGCTGCTATCAATCAGGAAATTGGTATGCCCAACGGGACACGCGGTGAATGGTCACACGAACAGATGACCAGCATCTTCGATCGCCTGGACGAAATCGCTGATTCAGTTCGGGATTCACTGAGAATCCAACTCGATCAACGTAACTGAGCCGCAGCGAATAAGCAGATAGGAGTTGAAATGCCCGTCAAATCAGTCCTGCGACACATCCGAGTTGAAACGCCCCGAACAAACCATCAACGTAAATGCGCAGCGCACCGGACTGGCAAGCAGGCGCATTACATACTTGCCGGTGATACCCACCTCGTCATTGTTGAGGACGGCAAGGAGATCAGGTACTGCCCGGGCGCGGCCACTGAGATTCTCGACCGCGCCCGAATAGATCTGGAACTTCTCCGAAAACAACTCAGCGCGCTGGAGTAAGTCGCGTTAACGTATTGACACTCCGCGCTGGGCCGTCGATACCTACCTGGCCGCCCACCAGGATCACCCTCAGACGTGCCACCGTCACCGCGCAGCGCAATACCGGCCGTTCTGGTGTCCTAAATCTGGGTATCTGTTTGCACGAGTGCCGCACCGAGTCTGATCCGCTCGTGCAGCGGAAGGTCAAAGCACAGGCGCCGATAGTGAAAGCGCTGAAGTGCCTTCTAGATCGGTCCGATCCGCGAGATACCGGACCGATCTGAAATTCTCGAGAAAGTACTGATAAAGACCTATTTCTAACAATCTAGATTGTTAGAAACAACGGCTACCGGAGATCGGCACTCGCCTGTTACTGATCTTTCGGCTTCTCCTTATTCGAGCGAGTCGACTACCTTCATGGTCTCGACTGCCACGGTGGTGACACGCTTGATCAGGTCGACGATGTAGGCGGGGTCGTCGTGTTCGTCGCACCAGTCGTTGGGGTCGTTGACGATCCCGGAGGCTTTATCGGTCTTGGCTTGGTAGCGGTCGATGATCCACGCCAGCGCTGAACGCGAGCCGAGCATGTACCGCTCAGCCTCTTCCGGAATCCCTGAGATGGTGACCTTCGGGTTGTAGACGAGCGTGGTGCGGTCGTCTACATTCTTGCCGGTCTCGGGGTCTTTCTTCTTGCCCCACTTCATCTTCGAGACCCGCCACGTCTCACGGTCTTCGGCCGATGAGCCCGTCTTGAGTTGTACGTCAAGGGGATACGGATCGACGCTCTCGTAGCCGACGTGCAGATCTGCCAGGCGACGACCGGCGGAGAGCAACTGCTCGAACCGCTCTCGGGACTCGGGTGTCGGAATGTGCGGGAGCATCTTCTTCAGATCTGACGCGTAAGCCTGGCGATACGCCGGATCGTGCAGCAGGCCGTAGGCATAGAAAAAGATGTCGTCCTTGGTGACCTGGTTGCCAAACGCGTCCCGATAGAGCGCGAGGATTCCGTCAGTGATGTTGTCGATACGGCGGTATCCGTGCTCGTCGACCTGGAGTGTGTCGGAGGAAGCGAGATCGAGCTCGCAGTCCGGAGATTCGTACTTCTCGTAGGTCCAGCGGGGATAGAAGTTGACTGCGCTGATCCCGGCGGCACCGAGGTCCGGTATTGAATCAGTCATGAGGCACATGAACTGCGGAGCAAGGTTTCCTGGATTCGGGATGTAGATTCCGATGTTCCTGTGTTGCGGAGTCGGAAACATCCGGGGCAGCTTGCCTCGCCGATCGTTGAGATCGTCGTCGAAGTACGCGTACTGCTTGCAGAAGGGCCGATAGACGCTAACTCGGCGATGTTCGGACTGATACTGGAGGCGCCGGCCACGCTCAACTTTCGGAATCAACCCTGACGACCAGCTAATTCGCTTGTCGTTGTAGGACACAGTGTCCTTGGCGCCAGACTGAGAGCCGCTCTTCACCGCTTCTTCATAGGCGTCAACCTGCTCGTTGTAGAAGTCGACCGTGCCCTTGATTTTCTCTCCAAGGGCTTCGCGCGAAAATGCGTAAACCCAGGCATCCCTGTTGGTCTTCAATCCACCAGAGTAATCAGCGAAGAAAGTTGTCTCGATTCCCGCGGTCTTCTTGACTGCTATTGGTGTATATGCGCCGAATGCTGCGTTCCTTTGATCGACCCAGTCCCCTTCAGGATTTGGGTTGATACTGGCCCAGTCAATTGTGCTGAGGCTTGCTCCGCCAACAATCGCCAGCTTCTCCTCGCGACTCAGGTAGTCACCGATGTCGCGGTAGTGGATACGGCACGGTCCACTGTGAGAAGGATCCTTCACCGCAATGAGAACCGCAATCGTGGCCTGTGAGCCTTCGCCGAATACCTTGCCTCCCTCCTTTTTCCAGTCGCCGCGCTGGTTTCCTCTCAAGTTGTAGAGGTAGATAGTCGAGTACTCGTCGGCCAGTGACAAGCGAATTCCGTCGGCGGTGTTTCCGTTGATCCACCCTCCATTTGTCACATAGGCGACTACGCCGGAGTCACCGATACGGTCCGTCGCCCACCGGATCGCCCTAATGTACGAGTCGTACAGCTTGCTCTTCAATGTCGCAGTCGACTTCGCCGCGTACGAACTCTGGATGGCGCGGTCGAGCGTGGGATAGGCGCGATTCGCATTGTTTTCGCTGGCATTCGATTGCCCAGCGGAGTACGGCGGGTTTCCGATCACGACGTTGATCGGGGTGGCGTTCTGGCGGATGATGCGATCGTTGTTCTGCGGGAACATCTCGGAGTCGAGGCTGTCACCGTTTTCGGTGATCTGAAAGGTATCGGCGAGGACGATACCCTCGAACGGCATGTATGTTGCGTCGCCGCCCTGATCGACGAGCGCGTGGTACGTGGTTTCGATGTTCACAGCCGCCACATAGTAGGCGAGGAGCGTGATCTCGTTGGCGTGCAACTCGTTCGTGTACTTACGCGCCAAATCTTCGGGGTTGATCAGCCCGGACTGCAGCAACCGCGTCATGAACGTACCGGTTCCCGTGAACGGGTCCAGGACATGCACGTCTTCGTCGGTCAGACCACGCCCGAACGAATCCCGCAAGGCTGCGTCGGCGGCGCGGAGGATGAAGTCGACGATCTCCACCGGCGTGTAGACGATGCCGAGGGCGTCGGACTGCTTCTTGAACCCGATCTTGAAGAATCGCTCATACAGTTCTGCGATGACTTTCTGCTTGCCTTCGGCGCTGGTCACCTCGGTCGCGCGGACGCGGACGGAGGCGTAGAAGCCGTCGAGGCCGGCGGTTTCCGCTTCTAGCCCGGTGTCGTCGAGGGTATCGACCATCGACTGCATCACCCGCGAGACGGGGTTATGGGAGGCGAAGTCGTGCTCTGCGAACAAGGCATCGAATACCGGTTTGGTGATCAGATGCTGCGAAAGCATGCTGATCGCGTCGTCGCGGCTGATCGAATCGTTGAGGTTGTCGCGCAGTCCGGTGAGGAACCGCTCGAACTCCTCGGCGACTGAGGTGTCGGCGCCGGCGAGGAGGGCGTTGATGCGGGTGATCTGCGCGGCGGCGATGTCGGAGACGTCGCCGGCCCAGTCTTCCCAGTAGGCGCGGGTGCCGACCTTGTCGACGATCTTCGCGTAGATCGCTTCCTGCCATTCGGAGAGGGAGAACAACGCCATCTGCGTTGCCATCCCCCCACCGGAGTCTCCGGTGGGGGTGGCACCTTCGGCAGAATCTGCACTGGTGGAAGCGACGTCAGCACTGCTTCCACTGCTACGGCTGCCGTTGTCGAAGCTCTCGCCGACCTCGACGAGGGGTCCGATGTGCCCACCGAGTAGGCGATCGTTGCCCTTACCGTCCTTCTTGTCCGAGGTGGCGTTCAATGCGATGGAGTTGACCATCGCATTGAACCGATCATCATGCGCGCGAAGCGCATTGAGTACCTGCCAGACGACCTTGAACCGGGTGTTGTTCGACAACGCCTCGGACGGGCTGACACCGGCCGGAACCGCAACGGGCAAGATGATGTAGCCGTAATCCTTGCCGTCGGATTTGCGCATCACCCGGCCCACGGACTGCACCACATCGACCTGAGAGTTGCGGGGGTGCAGGAACATCACCGCATCCAACGCCGGTACGTCGACTCCTTCGGAGAGGCAGCGGGCGTTGGTCAGGATCCGGGCTTCCCCCTCTGGCAGGGGGGCTTTGAGCCAGGAGAGTTGCTCGTTGCGTTGTAGCGCATTGAACGTGCCGTCCACATGGTGCACCGAACACGTCAAGTCCAGGTTGGTGGAATCGACAGTGCGCCCGTCATTTTCGCTGCCCTCGAGTAGATCGCGGTAGGCATCGACAACAGTGGGGAACACTTCGGCGACCTGCTTGGACGCGGCGATGTCCTTCGCGAACGCGACCGCGCGGCGCATCGGCGCCGCACCCGGTGCGAAGCCTGTTCCTTCGGGGGTTTCGCCAGCACGCTTGGCCAGTGCATTCCAGCAGCCGATGATCTTCGACGCGTCGTCGAGCCGTAGTTCGCTGTGCACCCCGGCAAGCTGATCCTGCAGCGGCGCTGCCACCAGGGATTCGTCGACGGTCAGCACGATCACTTTGTAATCGGTGAGCAGACCTCGCTCGACGGCCTCACCGAATGAGAGTCGGTGGAACTCGGGACCGTAAACGGTTTCGTCGTCCATCGAGGTGAGCTCGGCGGAATGCTCTTCC
>NZ_LVCT01000539.1:0-12600 GCF_001647205.1 Rhodococcus sp. EPR-134 | reverse complement strand
GAAAGCACCGCCGCCGGCACCCCCGACTTCGAGCGAACGGCACTTTCGTCGCCTCAGATCGACCCAACGTACCGTTCACACCATCAAAGGCGCGAGCACAGCGGGCTCACCACCCCGTCCGGGATCGAGTGAACGACACGCTCACCCTCTTAGGCGAGGGGAACGGTACGTTCACACCATCACTGAAAAGCGTGCGCGCACCACAGGTCTCGTCAGTCGAAGGTCAATCTCGACACCAACCTGCCACGGAACCCGTCGAGCGTGGCTAGGCTCGGAAGAGGTGCCCCGTGTGATCGGGCCCACCTCACCTGTGCACGCGTGATGACTACGGAGGCTTCGATGACCGATATTCTCGACCGCACCAAAATCTATGTTGATGGCGCCTGGATCGAATCCACTGGCAGCGGTCGGATCGACGTTCTCAATCCGGCTACCGAAGAGCTGATAGGAACTGTCGCCGAAGGCACTGTCGAAGATGTCGACGCGGCCGCGAAGGCAGCACGAAAGGCTTTCCCCGCTTGGTCTGCACTATCGGGCGGCGAGCGCGCCGAATATCTTTCCAAAGCTGCTGCGATTATTGCCGAACGTACCGATGATCTTGCGGCGCTGGTTTCGCAGGATATGGGAATGCCGATCGGATTCGCGAAGCCCGTGCAAATCGGAATGCCGCTCGCGAATTTGAATGCATTTGCCGAATTGGCTCGCACTTATGATTTCGACGCTCACGAGGTCGGGAATTCGCTGATTGTTCGCGAACCTGCGGGTGTTGTCGGCGCTATCACTCCCTGGAACTTCCCGCTCCACCAAGTTGTCTTGAAGGTTGGCGGTGCGCTCGCGGCGGGCTGCACCGTGGTTCTCAAGCCCACCGAGGTTGCGCCACTCATCACGTACGCTCTCGCTGACATCTTCGACGAAATTGGTTTGCCTGCAGGTGTATTCAATCTGGTAAGTGGCTACGGCCCGGTAGTGGGTGAAGCCATCGCCGGCCACCCGGAAGTCGACATGGTCTCCTTCACCGGGTCGACTCGGGCAGGCAAGCGAGTGGCCATCGTTGCCGCGGACACCATCAAGAAGGTCTCGCTCGAGCTGGGTGGCAAGTCGGCGAACGTCATTCTCGACGACGCCGATCTCGAAAAGGCTGTCACGGACGGCGTCGCAAAGTGCTTCATCAACTCGGGCCAGACCTGTTCGGCGCTGACGCGTATGTTGGTTCCCGCGGAGAAGGTGGATGAGGCAGCGGCAATTGCTGCTGCGGTCGCCGCTCATTTTCCGGTAGGTGATCCGACTCAGCCGACTTCGGTGCTTGGTCCTCTGGTGAACGCGAATCAGCTGGGACGCGTTCGCGGATACATCGAGAAGGGTGTGTCGGAAGGTGCCACCGCGGTTGTCGACGGTCGCGAAACCGGTCTGGCCAGTGGATATTTCGTCGGTCCGACGGTGTTCGCGAACGTGACCGAAGACATGACCATTGCGCGCGAGGAGATCTTCGGACCGGTCCTCTCGATCATGGGCTACAAAGACGAGGCCGACGCAGTGCGGATCGCTAACGGCACCGAGTACGGACTGGCCGGTGGCGTTTGGTCAGGTGACCCCGATCGCGCGGATCGCGTCGCGCGGCAACTGCGTGCCGGGCAGGTCGAGGTGAACGGCGGCGCCTTCAACACGAATGCTCCGTTCGGTGGGTACAAGCAGTCGGGCGTCGGGCGCGAGGCCGGCACGTTCGGGCTCGAAGAGTTCCTCGAGATCAAGGCGATTCAGAGATAGTTTGTTCGAGAATGGCGATGCTCCCGTACCAAGTGCGGGAGCATCGCCATTTTTGTACCCGGATCAGGACTTGGCGGCATCCAAATGCTGAGCCGAGATGTTCGCCAGATGTGTCAGGTCCGAGGCCACGGTCGCGAACGTGTAGCCCTCCCCGAGCCGTTGTGCCGCAACCTGACCGGAAGGTGTGTGGATTCCCGCAGCGACTCCGCTGACGGCGGCAGCTTCGCGCACCCTGGTGAGCGCTGACTCGAATTCCTCGGCGACGTCCGGATCGTTGGAGTGCTTACCTCCGACGGCGATTCGTAGGTCGGACGGCCCGACGTACACGCCGTCCAATCCGGGCACTGCGCAGATCTCTTCGACGTTCGCCAGACCCTGTGGGGTCTCGATCATCGCAAATACAACGGTGTCGCGGTTCGCGTCGGCGGGAACGGGGCCGATACGGAGTTGCGAGCGCATGGGTCCGTAGGAGCGGATGCCGAAAGGCGGATACTTGGCGGCTGCCACGGCGGCCGCTGCCTCTTCGGCGTTGTTGATCAGCGGAACGATGACGCCCACAGCGCCCGCGTCGAGTGCACGGCCGATGGGCGTCGGATTGTTTGCCTCGACGCGCACCATCCCGACGGTGGACGGTGACGAGTCGATGGCGGTGAGCCCGGCGACCATCCCCGAATAGCCGATCAGGCCGTGCTGCATGTCGAGGGCAATGTAGTCCCAGCCGACGTGCGCGATCCATTCGGTCGAGATCGGGCTGTCGATGACGGACCAATATCCGAGTATGCGTTCGCGTCCTCGGATGCGTGCGGCGAATTCCTGTGCTGACATAGTGAAGAACTCTTCCTGATGAAGGTCGGGTGTTTCAGCGGTTGTAGTTGGGCATGGGGCCTCGTAGGGCGGCACCGACGAGATCACACTCTTCGACGGTCGAGGCGTCGAGTGGACCTCGCCCGATGGCCGCGATATTGGATTCGAGGTGCGTTACTTTGGATCCTCCGAGGAGCAGCGATCCGGCGACGGGCTTGCTGACCAGCCAGCGCAACGCAAGCTCGGTCAGGGAGATGCCCGACTGCTCTGCGATTGCCGTCAGTTGAGCGATCGCGTCGAATATCTGTGTGTTCCAGTATCGCTCCTTGTACATCGACGCAAGACGTGAGTCGCCGAATCGGCCGTCGGCGGGACTTTCGTCGAAGGTGTGGCGCCCCGTGAGCAGGCCCCCACCGAGTGGGTTGTAGACCATGGTGGTCAGTCCGGTCACGTCCGCGAATTCTGCGTATTCTTCTTCGATGCGACGCGCGAGCAAGTTGTAGAGCTGCTGTGCGACGATCGGTCGGGGAGCTCCGACTGTGTCTGCGGTGTAGTTGATTTCACTGATTTGCCACGCTGCGAAGTTGGATACGCCGAGTGTGCGGATCTTGCCCTCGGCAACCAGTTCCGCGACGGTGGTGAGAGTTTCGGTCAGCGTGACGGTTCGGTCCGGCTGATGGAGATAGAACAGGTCGACGTAGTCCGTGTCGAGTCTGCGCAGGCTTCCTTCGACGCTTGCTCGGAGCCCCTCTGTCGAGAGTGGGCTGTTGTCGCCGGCATCGGGATGCGGCATTCCCGCTTTGGTGGCCAGAGTGACGGAATCGCGTCGGCCGTGGAGCAGCTTTGCCAGCATGCGCTCGGACTCGCCGCCCGCATAGCCGTTGGCCGTGTCGATGTGAGAGATACCGGCGCCTAGTGCTGCGTCGAGCATCGATCCGGCGCCCGATATGTCGACCGTGTCTCCGAATGTCATGGTGCCGAGCACCAGTTTCGGAAGCTCGAGTGGGGCGGTCATCAGGCAACTCCTCGTGATTCGGTCTGCTTGGCTAGCAAGTTCTTGGACAGGGCTGCCACCACGTGGCGTGGTTTGATGCCGACCATGGTGGTGGGATCGAGAGCAGCGCCTCGTAGTGCGCGGGTGTACGGCTCGCGCGGACTGGCGAGAACTGTGTCTGTGGAACCGGATTCGACGATGGTTCCTTTTGACATCACGACTACGGTCTCGCTGATTTCTCGGACGACGCCCAAGTTGTGTGAGATGAAAACGTACGTCAGACCGGTATCGGCCTGAATTTCACGTAGGAGCTCGAGTACCTGCGCTTGCACCGACACGTCGAGAGCGCTGGTCGCTTCGTCGCAGACCAGGATCTCGGGTCCGCTGGCAAGTGCACGAGCAATTCCGATGCGCTGACGTTGGCCTCCTGAGAACTCCGCCGGACGCCGGTGTAGTGCCGAGCTGGGCAAGCCAACGCGATCGACGAGTTCTGCTGCTGCCTTTGCGCGTTCAGACTTGCTCCGAACACCTTTGAGGCGCAGTGGTTCTCCGATGATGTCCTCGGCAGTCAGATGAGGGTCGAGCGATCCGTACGGATCTTGGAACACCATTTGAACGCGAGAGCGGTAGGGGCGCAGCGACTTCTCCGACATCTGCGCGATGTCATTGCCGTCGACGAGAATGCGTCCACTGGTCGGTGTGAGGAGTCGGACGATCGATCGAGCGATGGTCGACTTGCCACATCCGGATTCGCCGACGATGGCCAAGGTCTTGCCCTTTTCCACCGAGAAGCTCACAGCATCCACGGCTCGGAAAACTCCGTCGGGAACCGGATACTCGACCACGAGATCTTCGACGGCGAGAAGTGGCGTTTCGTGGCGGGTCATGCCGAGGCTCCGATCTGTGTTGAACGGGCGGGGTCGCCGTCCCAAGGCCCCAGTTGAGGTATGGCGTCGAGAAGCTTTTGTGTGTAGGCGCTTTGCGGTGAGTCGACGAGAACGTCGGCACTACCGGTCTCCACAAAACGTCCGTCCTTCATCACGTAGATGCGATCGGAGACCAACCGCGCAACTCCGAGATCGTGAGTGATGACCAGCATTCCGATCCCGGTGCGCTCCTGCAACTCGAGCAATAGATCCAGAATCCCGGCCTGAACGGTTACGTCCAGTGCGCTGGTGGGTTCGTCGGCCACGATCAGTTCGGGGCAGGCAGCAAGAGCGCCGGCGATCAGGACGCGCTGCAACATTCCACCCGACAGTTGATGCGGGTACTTGTCGAGTTGCTGATCCGGATACGGAATGCGTACCTGCTCGAGCAGTTGCACTGCCCGCTCGATTTGTTGCTTCTTCGCGGTCACACCGCTGTGGCGCACTGCTTCTCGAAGTTGGCTGCCGATGGTGTGGACGGGACTCAGAGCCGTCATCGGGTCCTGGGGGATGAGCGCGATGTGTTTTCCGCGAATATCGTTCAGGATCTTCGTGTTTCCGAGAATGTCCTGACCCTTGAACACGGCTTTCCCGGAAAGAACCGCAAGATCGTCCGGAAGCAGTCCGAGAATCCCCATGGCTGTCGTCGACTTTCCGGAGCCGGATTCACCGATGATGGTGACGGTTTCACCGGCGTCGATGCAGAAGGACACGCCGTCGACGGCTCGGATGACGCCGTTCGCCGTGACAAGTTCGATCTGGAGATCGTCGACCCGTAGTAGATTTCCCATGTCTCACGCCTTCGCTTTCTGGGCGCTGCCACGCCCGAACAGGCTTGCGCCCAGTCGTTTCGAACCTGCAGGACGATCGCGCAGACCATCGCCGAGTAGGTTCACTCCGACGACCAGCAGCACGATCATCAGACCGGTCAACGTGACGATCCACCATGACGTGGTGATGTAGTCCTGGCCGTCGGCGATGATTCGTCCCCAGGTAGCGAATGGACGTTGCGGTCCGGCGCCGAGGTAGCTCAACGAACTTTCCAGCAGTACGGCCTGCGCGAGCAGCAGCAGGACGACGAGCGATGCCTGCTTGACGATGTTGGGAATGACGTGACGAAGCAGGATGGCCATGCGGGTAAGTCCGAGGACTCGAGCTGCAGCTACGTAAGGCTTTTCGCGTTCGACGAGTACCAATGAGCGAGTCAACCGTGCGACTTCGGGCCACTGTGCGATCGCGATGACAAACGTGATGACGGGAATGGACGGGCCGAACAGCGCAACAACGAGAAGCAGCATCATCAGCAGAGGCAGAGAAAGCTGTGCTTCGAGTAGGCGGGAGATCACGGTGTCGACCCAACCACCGAAGTACCCCGCGGCGGATCCGGCGACGATGCCGATGACGCCGGAGACGATCACGGCGAGAATACCGATCGTCAGAGACACCTGGCCGCCGTGCAGGATCCGTGAGAGCAGATCTCGTCCCAACTGATCGGTGCCGAACAGATGGCCGTCGGTGAGGGGCGGTAGCCGTCGACTGCTCAGGTTGGTCTGGTTCGGATCTGCAAGGGGGAGCAGCCCGGCCAATGCAACAGGAAGAATCACCAGGAGCGCGCAGATCGAGCCGGCCCAGATCTTGACTCGGCTGTCTCGCTTACGGCGCGTGGCTCCGGCGCGTGCGAAGTCTGCCTCGGTGACCGCGCTGGCGCGTGGAGTTGTTGGAGGTTCCAAGACGGTAGTCATCAGTTGGCGCCCTTTCCGAGTCGCACGCGTGGATCCAGGAGGGGGTAGAGGAGGTCCACTGCCAGTTGCACGAGCACTGCGAGAACCGCGGTGACAAGTACGGTGGCCTGGATGAGCGGGTAGTCGCGAGTCTCGAGTGCGCGGACCACCAGCGAGCCGACACCAGGCCAGGCGAACACGACCTCGACCACCACGACGCCGTTCAGCATTCCGGCAAATCTGGTGCCCAGCGCGGTGACGATCGGAATCGCCGAATTGCGCATCGCATATCGCCAGGTGAGTTCGCGTTCCGATACTCCGCGAGAACGTGCGACCGTGATGTACGGAGAAGCGAAGGCCGAGACCATTTCGCGTCGAACCATCCGGGAGATCAACGCGATCTGAAGGATGGCGATGGTGACGGTAGGCAGGATCAACGACGGCCATGTGGTGAAACCGGCTGCCGGGAGTACTGGGATCAAGACCGCGAAGATCGTCACCAGCATCAGGCCGCTCCAGAACTCCGGCATGGACTGCCCGCCGACGGCTACGACGTTCGCACCGAGTTCACGTCTGGTGTCCGCGTGACGGGCCATCCACACGCCCAGCGGAATCGAGAGCACGGCGGTCAACAGAATGGAGCTGACGGCAAGGGTGATGGTGTACGGGAGACGGCCGAGGACAACGTCCATGGCCGGCGCCTGGAACGAGTACGACGTGCCGAGATTCAGGTGGACGAGGTCCCACAGGTAGATCAGGTATTGGGAGAACACCGACTTGTCCAAGCCCATGTCAGCACGGATCTGTGCGAGATCCTCGGTGCTGGCCAGCGGTCCGGCCAAGGCGTAGGCAGGATCGCCGGGTGCCATTCGGATCAGGACGAACACTGTTGTGAGCGTGAGGAAGATCGTCAAGGCGCTCTGTGCCAGACGTTTGAGCACGTATTTGACGGTCGGGTTGATCCGTGTGCGTCGACGCGGAGAGATTCCGAGAGCGGTTTGCGGTTTCGGAGCGGTGAGAGTCATCGCCTCAGGCCTCCAATCGGACGGCGCCGAGGTCGTAGGAGTTGATTGGGGTCAGTGAAACATTTTGTACACGAGTGCGTTTCGCAAGGAGTGCGTTGGGTACGAAGCTCCACAGGCAAGGCCAGGTGTTCCAGATGTCTTGTTGTGCGGCGTCGAGTAGAGCGGCGCGCTTGGTCGGGTCTGGTTCACTGGACGCGGCTTGGATCTTCGCGGTGATTTCGGGGAAGACGTACCCGTGATAGGTGTCGCGAGTTGCTTCCTTCTCCGCTGTGCCGGCGTACATCCCCTGCAACGTGGTCAGTGCAAGTCCGGTCTGGTTGCCGTAGCCGTTGCCCAGCACATCCCAGTCGCCGGTCTTGCCCTGGCGCCAGGACGAGATGTCACCGCCCGGTTCGAACTGCTGGAGTTTGACGCGTACTCCCACGGCCTTCATCATTTCGAGTACCGATTCCATCACCGAGACGTCGTTGGTGAACTCTCCGGTTTCCCAGATGAAGGTGAGTTCGAGGTCGTCGGCGCCTTCGGCCTCGAGCATTTGCCGCGCTTTCCGTGGATCATATTGGTAAGTGCCGGTTTTCACGGCTCCGTCCAAGGTCGACGGTGCGGGGCCGGTGGCCGGGACTGCGGAACCGATCAGCACGTCCCGAGCGAGTGACTCACCGTCGATGGCATACGTGAGAGCTTCTCGGACACGCGGATTGGACAGTGGGTGATCGGCGGGCTTGCGGAAGTTGAAGAACAGTTGGTTGATGCGTGTGCTCGGTACTGTGTCCACCTGGACACCAGGCAGATCGGCGAGTTGTTCGGCGGAATCGGGACTGATCGAGTCGATGACGTCGACCTCGCCGCTCCGAAGCGCGACGACGCGGCCGGCCTCTTCGGGAATGAAGCGGACCTGAACACGACGAACGCCGGGGGCCGGGCCCCAGTAGTTGTCATTGGCGACAAGTGTGTAATCGCCGGTGCCCCGGTTCGATTCGCTGACGACGAACGGTCCCGACCCGATTCCGCTCTGCAGTTCGTTGGGTTCGTTGGCAGCGGCCGGGGTGATCAAGATGTTGGACATGAGCGAGTCCAGAACCGGCACCGGGGAATTCGTCCGAAGGATGAAGGTGCGATCGTCGATGGGGACGACCGTCGGCCACTCGGGGAACTGCGGTGCGACAAACGATCCGCTGACCTGCTGGTACATCTGCATTGCCGTCGTGACGTCGTCGATCAGCACAGGTGTGCCGTCGGAGTAACGGATGCCCTCGCGGAGTCGAACCGTCCACTCGGTCGGGCCGGTCGATTCGAACCTGTCAGCGAGAACGAGTTGCGGTGTCAGATTGTCGCCGATCCGGGTGAGACCTTGTCTGACGCCACGTTGAGCCGTGACTGCTGCGTCGAATTGATTGAGTTTGTTGTCGAGGCTGACGAGCGAGCGGTTGAGCCCGAGCACCAGGGTGTCCTGTGTCGGTTTCCCGGTAGGGCCGGCGCACGCGGCAGTCGTGCCCAGAAGCGTTGCGCCACCGATCAGCCCGGTGAACTGCAGAAAGGATCGCCGGGAGAGCTGTGGTGTTCGCAAACGAGTATTGGTCATCGGTGACCTTTCGATCCTGACGGGGCAGCGTGGGGGCGACGCTCCGAGCGGACTGTTGGTGAACAATCGCGTCGGGCTCTCGCTTGTAACTCAGCTCACAATGGCACTGTTGCGCACTTCGCGCAAGTCCCGTAACTTCGATTGCGTACTTCGCGCATCGGTTGCGATGCTGTGCATACTCGATTCAGACCGAAAGGGGGTCGAGGAATTCGATGAAACCACTGGTAATCATCGCTGATGATCTTTCCGGAGCAGCGGAGTCGGCCGCAGGATTTCTGCTCCGCAGTTCGGGCATATCGCTTCGGCTCGGCCCAGATGCGCCCGACGGATCAGGAGTGACGGTTTTCGATCTGCACTCACGGCGATCCGACCCCGCCAGAGCCTCTCGGGACGTGAGATCAGTTCTGCAATCGTCTGACGGCTCCGAGATCGTCAAGAAGATCGATTCCCTGCTCAGGGGCAACATAGCAGCGGAGGTTGGAGAACTCTCCCGCGACGGATCTCCGGTCATCGTCGCCGCCGGACTGCCCAGACAAGGGCGCACGGTGCAAGACGGCGTGGTGTTGGTCGATGGGGTTGCGTTGCACTCCACTGACCTGTGGCGCGCGGAGTCGAAGCCGACTCCTCGGTCGATTGCAGAGGCGCTCGGCCCGTCGGCAATCACTTCTGGCGTATCGCTGGATGACATTCGCTCCGGGCGTTTGAGCCAGGTTCTTGCGTCGATCTCAGAAGCCGGGTCGGTGGCGATCTGCGACGTCGAGACCGAGAGTGATCTGGAACTGATTGTGGCTGCAGCACAGGAGGTTCGGGGTTCTCGATTGGTAGGAACCTCGGCGCTCGCGATGGCAGTGGCACGACGAAGAACCGTGCAGTCACCCGTCGCGTGCCCATCTCTTCGTGTTTCTCGATTTACCTTGGTCGTCGTGGGGACGGCGGATGCGTCTGCCGGGGACCAAGTGGCATTGCTTCGGGATTCAGGGGCGCACCATATCGAAGTGAACAGTGCTGAGCTGCTGGCGCATTCGGTCGATCCGCTTCCGATTCTGAACGCACTGGATCGCGGAAACGTCGTGGTTTCGGTAAGTGGACCTGTCGTGCCTGCAGAATCCGTCCACCTCGTTTCGGCTCTCGCCGATCTGATCGCTGCCGTCGATGCAGGATTCTCCCACGACGATTACCCGATCGACCTGGTACTTACCGGTGGCGAAACCGCGCGCAGCGTTCTCGACCGCCTGCGGGTCGACACGCTGTCACCGATTTACGAAATCGAACACGGCGCCGTACTTTCCGTCGATCGAACCGGACGGTACATCGTCACGCGGCCAGGCAGTTTCGGGAATGCACACAGTCTCTTCTCCATAACGAAGTTTCTCGCGCAACCCACCCCGGTCGCCGCTCCGGACAGTCCGCCTTCAGTTACTCCTTCAGACAACGAGGTCAATCCCATGTCAATCGAATCCACTCCACTGCCGCTGATTGCTGTCACGATGGGCGACGGCGCCGGCGTCGGACCGGAAGTGATCGTCCCCGCACTCCTCGACGGTGAAACGAGAAAGCGTTGCCGCCCTGTTGTTGTCGGCGACGCGAAGCGATTGCGATTGGCTGCCACGGTGCTCCGAATCGACGTCGACGTGGTCGCGATCGAGGAGATCAAGGATGCTGAATTCATCGATGGACGGATCAACGTCATCGACCTGGACTTGCTACCCGAGGATCTCGCCTGGGGTGAACTGTCGGCAGTCGCGGGAGATGCGGCCTATCAATATATCCGCGTCGCAAGCGAACTCGCCGTACGCGGTGAAGTCCAGTCGATCTGCACGGCGCCGCTGAACAAGGAAGCGCTGCATGCGGCAGGACACATCTATCCCGGACACACGGAATTGCTTGCGCACCTGACCGGTACCGAGGAGGTGTCGATGATGTTGTCGACCCCCAAGCTCAAGGTGATTCACGTGACCACTCACATCGGACTGCTCGATGCAGTTGCCAGGATCGAGCCCGGCCTGGTCGAGAGGACCATTCGTCGAGGTCACGAAGCTTTGGTGCGCACGGGCAATCCATCTCCGAAAATCGGCGTGTGCGGGATCAACCCGCATGCGGGGGAGAACGGGCTTTTCGGGTACGGAGAGGAAGAGCAGAAGATCATTCCCGCCGTTGAACTCTTGAAGGCAGAAGGAATCGACGTCCACGGCCCACTGCCGGCGGACACGGCATTCTTCCTCGCTGGACGTGGGGACTACGACTTGATCGTTGCGATGTACCACGATCAGGGGCACGGCCCGGTCAAGGTTCTCGGGATCGAGGCCGGCGTCAACATCACCGTCGGGTTACCTGTCATCCGTACCTCCGTCGATCACGGAACCGCTTTCGACATTGCAGGTAAGGGCATTGCCGAGGCCGGTAGTATGGTCGAAGCGCTGCGGCAGGCGGCCGAATTGGCAACCAGCACATTCGTTTCCAAGTAAGAACCACGGTTTGTAGGGGGAGGAGCGATGGCCATCCGGGAGTCGGAGGCGAGGCGGTCGGAGATTGCGAGGCTCGCTCGCACCAGCGGTCTGGCCAGTGTCGAGGATCTGTCTGCCCAATTCGGGGTGACTGCATCCACGATTCGTCGCGACCTGAGTCAGTTGACTGCCCAGGGAGTAATTGCTCGAACGTACGGCGGGGCGATTGCTCTCAACCCTCATCCGGAATCCTCCTTGCGTCAACGCGCAATGGAGGGATTCGACGCCAAACGGGGCATCGCCGAATGGGCTGCTGAGCAGGTTCGGCCCGGGGAAACCGTACTTCTTGATGCAGGTACCACCGTCGGAGCGATGGGAGAGTTCTTACGTCACGTGACGAATTTGACGGTGATCGCTGCAGGGCTGACGGCGCTCAAGGCGTTAGCCGACGCTGATGGCGTTCGAGTCGAATGTCTCGGCGGGACGCTGCGGCAGCTCAGTCAAGGATTCGTCGGGCCACTGGCGGAAGCGTCGCTGCAGCGGGTGTCGTTTGACAAGGCATTCCTCGGTGCCGATGCAGTTACGGCTGACCTGGGTATTTGTGAAGCTGAGCTCGATCAGACCCGGCTCAAGGAAATGATGATCGAACGTGCCGGCGAGGTCTACATCCTCGCCCACTCCGCCAAGCTCGGTGAACGTCCTTTCCATGCGTGGGCGCCGATACCGCCGGGGGCCGTGCTGGTTACCGATGCTGCAGTAGACGCAAAGCAAGTCGCGTTGTTCGAGGATGCAGGTATCCGAGTCCAAGTGGTGTGAGTTCCCGCTGCGTGCCGATCCGGGCACGGTGTCCGGCGTCACATGATGTCCGAATTCGTGAAAATCGACTGAAATGGGCAATCTTGCTGGGGAAATGGATACCTCTGAGTCTCTGACCTGTGGATTTGTCAAAGACTTCACCGGACGCGTAACTTATTCCAAGTCAGAGCGACACGGACACCGACTCCCGCTTCACGGCGAGTGACACGAGGTTGTACGAAGTGCCTGACCAAATTTCGAAGTAGTTTCCATCGTGTATGGTTGTGCTTCACCTCCAGTTCTTCCCCGAATGTTCAGCGGTTTGCGCCGGTGGCCAGGTTGGGATAGGCTGGAAAAGTTGCCCCGGAGCGGCGGCCATAGGGTCGTGGTGATGGTGTGTGCGTGTTCTTTGAGAACTCAACAGTGTGTCGATGAATGTCAGTGCCAAATTTTTTTGGTACTTCGCATGTCGGATGATGTTCCGGGCCTTCGGGTTTCGGTTCTGATGTTCGGGGTGTGAGTATTTTTCGTCGGTGATTGTTCAT